>DATDKO010000082.1:0-6226 GCA_036519935.1 Rubrobacter sp.
CAGGACGTGGCCATCTACCTCTGCGGAGGAGTGTATCTGGGCGTCCTCCCCGACCCACAGCCCCTCACCACGCTTCTTGCCGGGGATCTTGACCCCGACCTTGCCTGAAAGCACGTCGTACTGGGCTTGGCGGTACGCCGCGAGCGTACCTATGTCCGACCAGTAAAAGTCCTCCTGATACCCCACGAACCGCTCTCCGTGCTCCAGTAACTTCGGGAACACGTCTTCGGCGAAGTCGAAGAAGACACCTTCGGGGATATAGTCGAGGGCCTGCGGTTCGAAGACGTAGATGCCCGTGTTCGCCAGGGTGCTTATGGCCTCCTCAGGGCTTGGCTTCTCCTGGAAACCCTGGATGTTTCCCTCCTCATCGACCTCGACCACCCCGAACTCCGAGGTGTCGTAGACCCGCCGCAGGGCTATCGTGGCCAGTGCGCCTTTCTCCCTGTGATACTCCACCAGCTCCTTTATGTTCACGTCCGTCAGCGCGTCGCCCGAGACGACGACGAAGGTGTCGTCGAACCTATCGGCCAGACGCTTCACGCCCCCCGCCGTTCCGAGCAGCTCGTCCTCCCTTTCCAGGCGTACGGCCATGCCGTTCACCCTTGACTCTTCGCTGTAGGCTTCGAGAAGCGCATCTGCCAGGTAGTGGACGTTGACGTAAACCTCCTCGATGCCGTGGCCCGCCAGGAGGTCGAAGATGTGCTCGATGATCGGTGTGTTCACCACCGGGGCCATAGGTTTGGGGATCTCACCGGTAAGCGGGAAGAGTCTGGTTCCCTTGCCCGCCGCTAGAGCCATCGCTTTCATAGGTCTCTCCCTCACCCGTTCTGCAAAGCATTCATCGGTATTCTATATTCACTCTCGTGCATGCGAACACTCTACACCGGCTCTTCCCCTCAGCCAAGTTCGACGAACCCCTGAAGCGTTACACGGCCTGGAAGATCGGGGGTCCCGCAGACGCCCTGCTCGAGCCAAGGAGCGTCGACGAGCTGGTCGGGGCTACAGAGCGGGCCGGCGAACACGACGTCCCGGTCACCATCCTCGGCGGGGGTACGAACGTGCTCGTGAGAGACGGCGGCATCAGGGGACTCACCATCCGGCTCGCCAAATCCCTGACGAGTATCGAGATCGAAGAGACGCACGTTACCGCCGACGCCGGGGTACTTTACCCCGTGCTCGCCAACACCACGGCAGGCCGCGGCCTCGCAGGCCTGGAGTTCGCAACAGGCATTCCAGGCACAGTCGGTGGTGCAGTCTACATGAACGCCGGCGCCTACGGCGGCGAGACGACCGAGGTGCTCGACTGGGCCGATGTGTTCATGGGCCACAGGATAGTCAGGATGGAGAACAGAGATCTCGAGCTGTCCTACCGCCACAGCGCCCTGCACGAGAAGCCAGGTTGGATCGTCCTGCGGGCCGGCTATGCGCTCACCCCGGGCGACCCGCTAGAACTGAAGGCCCGCATAAAGGAGTTCAGGGCGCAGCGCATGAACGGCTCCCCTAACAGGCCGAGTTGCGGCTCCACGTTCAAGCGCCCTGAGGGAGACTTCCCAGGCCGCGTGATAGAGGCGGCCGGCCTGAAAGGCACGCGTGTGGGCCGGATCGAGGTCTCCCCGGTGCACGCCAACTACTTCGTAAACCTCGGGGACGGTACGGCCCAAGAGGCCCTGGAGCTGATCGAACTCGTCCGCCAGAGGGTCATTGAGAGACTGGGCATCGAGCTGGAGCCGGAAGTAAGGGTAATAGGTGAGCCGTAGCCTGTCAGCACGCTACGCCCTGTCGGGCGCTTGTCAGCATGTCAGCAAGGGCCCGGGCACAGGCAAGCTGAAATGCTGACAAGTCGCCTGGCGACGTGCTGACTAGCCGACTTGCTGATCGCTGACCGCTTTAGGCGGCCCTGGCCGCCTAAACAACTCTGGTATGTCTGCCAGGTCTGTGTGGGCGTCGCAGACGTCGAGGAGGGCCTGGGAGGTGCACTGGGCCGCGCTTATGACCTCGACGCGGATGCCTTTTTCGCTCTGGAGGTACTCGACGGCCTCCACGTAGTCTCCGTCGCCCGAGACGAGGACGTAGGTATCGGCGTGCTCTGCGAGGCGCGTCATGTCAACCACGACGCCTATGTCCCAGTCGCCCTTGTGCGAGACCGTCCTCTCCCCGTCCGGGGTCAGGGTCTCGTGTACCATGAGCGGCTTGGAGCGTACCTTGTAGCCGAACTTGTTGAGGTTGTAGACGAAGGAGCGCGCCGAGGTCGTTCCCTGTCCCTCATCAGCCTCCTGCTTCTCCACTATGTAGAAAGTGGCCCTAAGTAACTTCCTGTCTCCCACAGCCGCCGAGAGGAGCCTGGCGTAGTCGAGGATGCCTTTGTAGTAGTTTTTGATCGAGTGGTAGAGGTTAGCCCCGTCGACGAAGACGGCCACACGCTCTGTACTTCTCCCTTCCATCACGCCCGAATATTAACAGAAAACATTGCATGCCCGTACTAGACAGGCGGTTTACCGGACACACGAACTACGCTAATATCCATTGGCCGCTCTGCATCGACTCTAGAGAGGAGTGAGCAGGCACGGACTTCGAGGCCAGCATAGCCGAGCATACCGAGGGATACTCCGTCGTCTCGGTGCGGGGTGAGATGGACCTCCATACCGCCCCGAGGTTCCAGTACGCCATAGAGCGGGCCGTCGAGACCGAGGGCGTCGGCGCTGTCGTCGTGGACCTGGGCGACGTCGCGTTCATGGACTCGACAGCCCTCTCGGCCCTCATGCGCTCCAAAGACACCCTCGGGCAAAAGGGGATCTCTCTTCGTCTTGCCGCCCCCTCGAAAGCCGTCGAACGTATCTTCTCCGTGACGGGCTTCCAGGACTACTTCGATATCTTTCCATCCCGCGAAGCCGCCATCCCCGCCTGATCCTCGAGCCCCGCGACCCATGTACCCGTGAAGTGTGGTTCTGACCCGCAGCCTGTTGCGTACTAGAATCTGGTCATTGTGATGGCCGACATAAAGAAACTGGAGGTTCCAGGACCTCTCTCGCGTCTCGGTGAGGCGTTCAGGGAGGACGGGCACGAGCTCTATCTGGTTGGCGGAGTCGTGCGGAAGGCGTTGCTCCGCGGGCCTGATACGGACACCGCGACGGAAGCACAGATCAATCTGCAAGATGCTGATGCGGCGACGGATGCGCGTCCGGCAAGGATAAAGGCGTTGCTGCGGCCTCATGCCGAGAACCTGTGGACGGTAGGGGAGCGATTCGGGACCATAGCGGCCACCATAGGAGAGTACGAGGTTCAGATTACGACCTACAGGACCGACCAGTACACCCAGGGGAGCAGGCACCCCGAGGTACGCTTCGGAGATAACCTGCACGAGGATCTGGCACGCAGGGACTTCACGATAAATGCCGTCGCTGCCGATGCGCTCACGGGTGAGATCGTAGACCCTTTCGAGGGACGCAAAGATCTGGAGAAGGGTGTGATCCGGGCCGTCGGCGACTCTCTCGAAAGAATGCGCGAGGACCCCCTGAGAATGCTGCGCGCCGTCCGCTTCGAGACGACCCTTACACAGCCGGAGAAGCCCTTCGCCATGACGCAGGATCTCGAAGGGGCGATCCGTAACAACGCTGGCTGGCTAGAGAGCATCTCCGCCGAGCGCATAAGGGAGGAGTTCGAGAAGATCCTCCTCTCGGAGAACGTGGCGTCTGGTCTGAGGACGCTGGTGCGTCTGGGGCTCATGCCCTACGTTGTGCCCGAGTTCATGGAGACGGTCGACGTGGAGCAGGAGGCCGAGTTCCACCACAAGGACGTCTTCGAGCACACCCTGATCGTGGTCTCCAGCATCGAGGCTGAGCCTATCTTACGCAAGGCAGCTTTCTTCCACGACATCGGGAAGCCCAGGACGCTCGTCTACGAACACCGCTGCACCTACTGCGGGGCGAAGAGCACAAGGAAGAGCGCCGAGGAGGGGGAGTGCGAGCGCTGTGGGGGACGCACTATCCCCAAGAAGATCCACTTCTACGGCCACGAGAACGTCGGGGCCGCCATAGCGCGCCGGGCCATGCACCGCCTCGCCTATCCGAAGGACGACGTAGACGCCGTCGCCCACCTCGTCGCCAACCACATGCGTCCTTACGGTTACGCCACAAGCAAGGACCCGTGGAGCGACGCCGCGGTCAGGCGCTTTATCAGGGACACGTACCTCGCGCGCGGCGACAGAGAGTTAGCGAACGTGGACATGCTCCTCAGGCTCGCCAGGGCCGACATCACGGGGAGCGCGCCGCGGCGGAGACGCATCGCCGAAGAGTCCTGGCGCAGCCTCAGGAGCAGGGTGGACGAGGTAAGGGCCGAGGACGCCGTCGAGAAGCTGCAGAGCCCATTGAGCGGCAACGACCTCATGGAGCAGTTCGGCCTGGGGCCAGGGCGTTGGATCAAAGCTCTAAAAGACTACCTGCAGAACGAGGTGGTCGAAGGACGTCTCGGCAAAGATGACAAAGACAGAGCCCGCGGGCTGGCCGAAGCCTACGCCCGCGAGCACGACATCCTGGAGGAGTAGAAGATGGAGAAGCTGGACCCCCTCGTCACTACCGACTGGCTCGCCGCACATCTCGATGACGAGAATGTGCGCGTCGTGGATATCAGGGGTTACGTAGACAAGACGGACCTCGGCGGAGGCCGCCAGAAGGCCGAGTACCTCGCAGCCCGCGAGGAGTACGACGAGGCCCACATCCCAGGCGCCGTCTACGTTGACTGGACCAGCGACATCACCAACTCCGACGACCCCGTGCCGGCGCAGATCGCACCGCCGGAACGTTTCGCGGATCTCATGGGAACTCTCGGCATCGGAGATGATACGCAGGTGGTCGTCTACGACCACGCGGGTGGCCAGTTCGCCACACGCCTCTGGTGGGCCCTTACTTACTACGGTCACGACGGGGTCTTTGTCCTCGACGGCGGCTGGAAGAAGTGGACGGTCGAGGACCGTCCGACCACCGGCGAAGTTCCCGAGCCGGATCCGGCCGCCTTCACCCCTGAACCTCAGAGCGGCTGGCGGATGGACTCCGAAGGCCTCCTCGCCACGAGCGAGGGTGGCGACGCTCTCGTGCTCGATGCGCGCGACGAGGGGCAGTACACCGGTGCCGTGGCGCGAGGGGAGGCCAGGGCGGGGCGTGTACCAGGGGCAGCCCACCTCCATGCCGACAGCCTCTTCGACCCCGAGAGCGGTACCTTCCACTCCGACGAGGAGCTGGCGCGGAGGCTGGAGGAGGCGGGTGTGCCCGAGGATAGAGACGAGCCTGTCGTCGCCTACTGCAACGGCGGGGTCGCAGCCACGGTTCCGCTCTTTGCCTTGCACCGGCTCGGTTACAAGAGACTGGCCAACTACGACGGTTCCTGGAACGAATGGGGTGTCAGGGAGGATCTGCCCGCAGAGCGTTGAACGAGAGAGCAGGGAGCGACTTCGGTGTTAGAATCTCCGGCGGCATGAAAAAGTACAACGTCCACAGCTCGAGGGCAAGAAACGTCATCTCCTGGGTGTTGAGCCTGATCATGATAGTGGCCGGCGCCGCGCTTATAGTCTCCTTCTTCCTCGCAGGACGCCTGGACAGTACCGCCACGAACAGTGACAACCCTGGCGGTTTCAACGTGCCCAAGCTAGAGACCACGAACGATGAGAACACGAGCAGCACCGGCCCTAGCGACAAGACCCTCGAGCTTACCGTCCCAACGATGGCCAGGATCGAGGACGACGAAGTACCCTACACGGCGGGGAACGATGAGGAGGCGCTGAAGACGCACGCTGCCATCCACCTCGAAGGCACCGGCTTTCCCTGGGACAACGAGGCCAACGTCTACATCGCGGGCCACAGGCTGGGCTACCCAAACACCGAGAGCTGGCTGACCTTCTGGGACCTGAGCAACGTCGTCGGCGGCGACAAGATCTACGTCACCGATGCTAACGGTACCGAGTACACCTACAACGTCTTCAAGACCTTCGTTGTTAGTCCTTCTGATACCCAAGTTACAGATACCCTGCCAGGCAAGAACATACTCACCCTCCAATCCTGCACACTGCCCGACTACGGCGAGCGTCTGATCGTACAGGCCGAGCTGACCGAGACATCGGAGAAGGCGGCGTAGGATCCAACGCCGTAGACGATGGGCTCCTCGAAGGGCAGCTAGCCTACTACCGGGCACGCGCCGGGGAGTACGACGAGTGGTTTCTCCGCAGGGGACGCCACGA
>DATDKO010000083.1:0-4198 GCA_036519935.1 Rubrobacter sp.
GCCGGCTCGTGGACGAACAGGGCGTCTACGAAGTCGTCGTCGGGGTGCCGAAGACGCTCGGTGGGGAGGTCGGCTTCCAGGCGCGCAAAGTATTGTCTAGACTAGACGCCTTGAGAAGAGAGTTCCCTGGCGTGCGGTTCGTAGAGTGGGACGAGCGATTCACGACTCGTCTCGCCGGTAGCCGCGGCAGAAGAAAGGGGACTGTGAGGGTGGATCACCTGGCGGCCGCACGGATGCTGCAGGAGTACCTCGGGGCGAGGGAGAGTCATTGAGGCGCGACGACAAGAGCAAGCGACGGGACCGTGACGAGCTCGATGCCAGGCTCGACGCCCTCCAGCAAACCGGCTCCAGGAGGATCCGGCGCAAACGCCGCTCGAACGTGCTCGGCGTCCTTCTCGTGCTCGGCGTTCTGGGGGCCATCTTCGTCATCTACTCCGCGGCGACAGGGGGCGAGGACGGGACCAGGGAATCGGCGAGAGTGCAGGTCATCAAAGGCGACACGCTCTCGGACGTCGCCGCCAAGCTGGAGGAGGCTGGGGTCATAAAGAGCGCCTTCGTCTTCGAGCTGCAGGCCAGGTATGAAGGGTATGGTACGCAGATAAAGACCGGACGTTACGCTTTCGAGTCCGGCCAGGATAGCGGTGAGATCCTCCATAAACTGACCGTCGGACAGGCCGCTCCTACGTTCACCGTCACGATCCCCGAGGGGCTCACTATCAAGGAGACCGCCGGGACCGTCGCCGCGGGCAGCAATGTCCCCGCGCCCGAGTTCGACGAGGCCGCGCGTAGAACCGACTACGGATACGCTTTTCTCGACAACTCCGAGGTCAAAACAACAGAAGGGTACCTCTTTCCTGCCAAGTACGATTTCGAGAGGGGCTTTACCGCTAGGCAGATAGTCGACAGGCTCCTCCAGCAATATCTACTCGAGACCCAGGACCTCGACTTCGCCGAAGCGAAAGAACGTCTCGACCTTACTGAGAATCAGGTTGTGATCGTGGCCTCCTTGGTCGAGAAAGAGGCCGCCAGCCATGAGGAGAAGCCGCTGATAGCTTCGGTTATCTACAACCGCATGCGCAAGGACACGCCACTCCAGATCGACGCCACGATCCAGTATGCACTCAAGAGACCCAAGGCGAACCTCTCCCTGGCCGACCTGAAGGTAGACTCACCGTACAATACCTACGAGAACAAAGGCCTCCCGCCAGGACCCATATGCAGTCCAGGAAGGGAGTCACTCCTGGCCGCGCTGAACCCCGCGAATACCAACTACCTCTACTACGTCCTCGAAGCCAACGCTGAGAAGCACTTCTTTACCAAGAGCTACGATGATTTCCTCCGGGCGAAGGCGAAGGCAGGACGCTAGGGGGTCAGCATTTCAGCTTGTCAGTTTTGTTAGGAGTCACTTGCGTTGGTTGTGCTCTCCTGGCGATGGATAAGGCTCCGCATCGGCTGCCACGGAGTCTGGCTGCGTGTGGGAGCCTCTATGGCAGGTCCTTGCTGAGGTGCCGACTGGCTGACAAGCCTTGCAAATCTGCGGCTTTTCGTGGAAGATCCCTCTTTACAGGGCCGATCCGCGCAGGAGTGCGTTCGCTCGTGAGGCGTTCGAGCCCGCCGAAACTCCTTGACGGAGCATATGTGGTGCGCGACCGGAGGTCTAGGTGGCTTCCGCTCGAGTGTAGGGGAGCAGGCCTGGCGCCTACTCCCTTTCAATGCTCGCGAGAGACGAGAGGGCGAATTTGGGCAAGCAGCCGAGCAAAAATAGACTTGGAGCAGGGATCACACGCCGGAGGTTTCTGGGGGCCCTCACGGGCGGAGCCGCCTTGGTCGCACTCTCCGGCTCCCTTGGTTGCGAGCCGAGCGCGCGCACCCTGGCGTCCGCCTCGCCCCAGGGACCTGGACAGGCGAGGTCTTTCCGCTCACGCCCGGATCTCCGTCCGCCCGCCATCAAGGTGAACACGAATCTGCCTGGCGCGGCCCCCGGCCACATCTTCGTCTCGCCAAAAAAGGGGCCAGGAGAGGAGGCTCCCACCCAGGATGCACCGCTCATAGTCGACTCCAGCGGTGAGCCTGTCTGGTTCCATCCGCTGCAGGATGCGGAGGCCGATACTTTCACCTTCGAGGTCCAGAAATACAAGGGTGAGACGGTACTCACCTGGTGGGAGGGACTCCACACCGGCTACGGCCAGGGCGAGTACGTGATCTACGACCACTCCTACAGGGAGATAAAGAGGTTCGGGGCCGGCAACGGCTACGAGGGGGACCACCACGAGTTCCTCATCACGCCCGAGGATACGGCTCTGATCACGATCTACAGCAAAGAACAAAGGGACCTGTCCGGCGTCGGTGGCCCTGTAGACGGTGTTGTGCTCGACGGGATAGCCCAGGAGATCGACATCGAAACCGGCGAGGTACTCTTCGAATGGCACAGCCTCGACCACATCGGGCTGGAGGAATCTCTCTACGAACCGCCACGCGACCTCGAGGCGGCTTTCGACTACTTCCACATCAACTCCATAGATCCGATTCCCGACGGATGCCTGATCATCTCGGCCCGCAGGACTTGCGCCGTGTACAAGGTCGACCGGGAGACGGGAGAGGTGGTCTGGCGTCTGGGGGGAGAACAGAGCGACTTCGACATGGGATACGGTGCCAGAACCGACTGGCAGCACGATGCCCGCCGCCACCCCGACGGCACTATAACGATCTTCGACAACGGCGGGGTCCAGAAAGACGTACAGTCCCGCGGCATAGTGGTCGAGGTCGACGAAGATGACATGACCGCCACCCTGGTGGGTGAGTACACGCACCCGAACAAGATACTCGCGGCCACCCAGGGTAACGTCCAGGTGTTGCCCAACGGCAACGTTTTCGTCGGGTGGGGCAGCGAGCCGTCCTATTCGGAGTTCGGCCCGGACGGCAAACTGCTCTACGACGCCAGCTTCCCCTCCCAGGTCGAGTCTTACAGGGCTTTCCGCTTCCCGTGGAAGGGCCAGCCGGAGGATCGGCCCGCGGTCGTGGCCGAAGCCGGGCCGGATGACAGGGTAACGCTCTACGTCAGCTGGAACGGTGCCACGGAGGTAGACACCTGGCAGGTGCTGGCTGGTGGCGATCCTGATAAGCTCGAGCCCGCTGGATCAGCGCCCCGCAAGGGCTTCGAAACCGCTGTAACACTGTACACCAATGAGCCTTACGTCGCTGTCGAAGCCAAAGACGGCTCTGGCCGCGTACTCGGTACCTCCGAGGCGGTCGAGCCGGTAGAGTCTTCCGCGTCGACGGGCCAAACCCGCTCGTAAAGCGTCTTGCAAGACGGGACGGTGAAAAGGGGCCGGATCCAGCTTCGATGGTTCGAGGCCGGCGTCGCGGTCGCGGTGATCGCGGGGTTCGCCGCTATCGGCCCGTTCAGGGGCACCTTGGCGCCGATACCTTGGGTCATGTTGCTTTCCACCCTGGTCTTGTTCTTGACGCCGGGCGTATTACTGGTGCGCTGGTTTTTGAGGGACTATTTTCCCGGCGCCGCGCTCGCGCCGGCCGCTTTCGTTACGAGCGTCGGGCTCTTCGCCCTCCTGGCAGTGCCCATGCTCATCATGCAGAGCACCCTGGCCGCCTACCTTTGGGTCTGCGGCACGATCGTCGCCGTATGTTGGCTTGCCGCTGTGGTTCTGGCGTTCCGCCCCGAGCAGGCGGATGGTGGGCGGACCGGCGTCGCACTCTCGGACCGAGGGAGGTTGCTCTGGGTGCCTTTCGCCGCCCTTGTAGGGGCGCTCTCGTACATCGCCAGGAACACAGCCCCGAGTTACTACGGTGACATCTGGATCTACCTTTCGTGGGTCAGGGAGTACCTCGGCGGAGACTGGCTCGCCTCAGTCGAGCCGTTCTTCGGCAGTGACGTGGGCCTCTCGCGCGCCAGGATCAACGGGTGGCTACTGGAGCAGGCCGCGGTCTCCAGGGTCTCTGGGGTCGATCCCGTAGAACTGGTATTCTCATACCTGAACCCGGCGCTTGTGGTTGTAGCCTTCCTGGTCTTCTACGCCCTGGCGCGCATCCTGTTCGAGAGCGAAAAGGCGGCGCTGTTGTCCGGTTGCCTGTACGCTCTGTTCTTCCTTATACACCTCAGCCAGTCGCGCATAGCTTGGGGAGGCGAGTTCGTCCAGCGCCTGCCCGAGGACAAACTGGTCGCCAAGTTCCTCTTCTTGCC
>DATDKO010000084.1:0-3960 GCA_036519935.1 Rubrobacter sp.
GGCGCACGTCAACCCGGCCGTGACCCTAGGAATGGCCGCCACGAAGAAGTTCCCCTGGCAGTTCGCTCCGCACTATATAGGTGCGCAACTCGTGGGTGCCGTGCTCGCGGCGTTTGCTACCTGGATAACCTTCGGCGGAGCGGGCGCAAGGGGCGAGGCGAAGCTTGCGGCCACCTACCCCGCACAGGGTGTGGGAGACCTGCAGGCATTCCTGGTGGAGATCTTGATCACCTTCATCCTGGTCTTCGTGGTGATGGCTGTAGCCACGGACGAGAGGGCCCCGGCCGCTATCGCCCCCATAGCTGTCGGGTTCGCGCTTGCGGTCGGAGTGTTTATCGCGGGGCCCGTGACGGGAGGGTCTGTCAACCCTGCGCGCTCTTTGGGGCCGATGCTGGTTGCGGGGGACCTCACGAGCGTGTGGCTCTACGTCTTAGGCCCGATCATCGGAGGGGTGCTTGGGGCTTTGCTCTACGACCGCACCCTGGCACAGACCCAGGGCCCGGCGTAGGAGAGTAGCAAGAGCAGACCGACAGGGCCACCAAGAGAGGAGCACGCGAATGACGCACAAGGAAGGTAACACCGACGCGCCGAGGGTGGACACCGAGTATGGTGAGCGCAGCGGAACTCAAATGGGCTCTGGGCCCACGGGCGAGACGCGCTCGGAAGCCGGTCGGGATAACGGAGGCAGCTCCGCTTCCCGCATAGTGGGTGAAGCGAGCAGGGACCGCGAAGGAGAGAGAAGAGCGGCGAGCAGCTCGTCTCTCGGAACCTCGGGGGACGACCGGGGTACGAGCTGGGTCAGCGTCGTCCTCGGGTGGCTAGCCGCCCTGGGGGCCGGCCTCATCCTAAGCGGCATAGTTAGCGGTATAGTCGGGGCTATCTTCGGCTCCGCAGGGCGCCAGGGCTTGACTGAAGGCGGGACCACCGCCCTGATAGGGCTACTGATCACGTTGCTCTTGGCCTTCCTCATCGGCGGGTACGCCGCAGGGAGGATGGCGGCCCGCCAGGGGCTCAAGCACGGGCTGCTGGTACCGCTCCTGGCCCTGGTGGTGACGCTAGCGCTGGCGATCGTAGGCGGCCTGCTAGGGGTTAGTTTCATAGATCAGCTCTCCGGCATCACGCTGCCACAAGGAGCGCAGCAGAGCGCCCAGCAGGCCGCCCCGCAACAGGGGTTGGGAACTATCCTGAGTGTCTCGGGCGTTCTAGCCTTGCTCCTCCCGTTCATCGGTGGGGCCATAGGCGGCCTCTGGGGAGCGAGAACCGGCAGCCATAGGCCGTAAGCAAACCCAGAGAAGGGACGGCATCTAGAGTAGGCAACAAGAACGGTAAGAACCATCAGCGCGAGGGCGTCCACTGGAGGACGCTCTCGCGGGCACCAAGGAGGAGCAGAGAACGATGTCACAGACGGCAACCCGGGCGGCGGGGAGAGGGGCGTGGCCCGTCGAACGGTTCGAGGCGCCACAACAATGCGCAGGCTACTGGGTCCGTGACCCACGGGGACGGAAGATCGGGAAGTTGAAGAGGCTCTTCTTGAATGGGAGCGGCGGGGCTGAGTACGCGGAGGTAAAGGTGGGACTTTTCGGGATGAAGACGATCCTGATCCCAGTTCAGACCGTCTCCGCCGACGCCGAGCGGCGGTTCCTCGTGCTGGAGTAGAGGATCCTCCTTACAACGCGCAACCCGAGAGCGCGCAACACGAGCAAAGTAGGTTATAGAGCATGGAATATCGGGAAGTCTTCCGAGCCGATAATGAAGAAGTCTTCATGCTCGCCTAACGCTTGATTCATCTTGGTAGTGCATATTAGCGATTGAGGCGCAAGAGCAAGCAAGGAGCCCAATCCGTGAGTGTTACAACGGTTGGCTCATTGGTGCATAAGGTAGCACGCTCATGCGTTTAGACTCTATCTAGACCCTATTTGGAGAAGGCTGAGGCATGATCCCATACATGGACCTAAACGAGCAGGTGGACGCAGACTTCACCCGCGCCAGGCGCCGGGCTCGCTTGAGAGCGGTGGTCGCCCGTATTCGAAGGGAGCACACCTCAAACCGGTTGCTCTCCTTCGACGACGTCAGAAGAGAACTTGTAGCTAATAATCGTCTTCACCGAGGGACGAGGGTCGTAGAAGTAGACGAGATCGTCGGCAGCGTGGGGCGGTGGGAGGAGTTCGACCGATCCTTCCTGCCAGCGAGGGCGAGCGTGGGGCAGAGGTGGAAGCGCATAGACCGAGCGTTCCACCGTACAGAAGACTTGCCGCCGGTCAAGCTCTACAAGCTCGAGGAAGCCTACTTCGTGGTGGATGGCCACCATCGAGTCTCGGTGGCCCGCTACCACGATGTGCCAACGGTAGAAGCAGCAGTGGTTGAGTTCCACCCCAAGCGCCTCGCTGGGCCGGCACCTGCAACGGCGAAGAGCAGGCTAGCAGCCTAGTACCCCTGATTCACCCGAGGAGAGCGTGGAAGATGAGTTCTTGGAACCAACACGACGGCACAACGGACAGGGAGCAGATGGCATGACGGACGAAGAGATCGACAGGTTCGCGTTGGTGTTGAAGGAGTGCGAGCGCATCCGGGCGTTGATAGCGAGGGAGGAGGCCGCGTTGTCCAACGGCGAGCACGACGACGGGATACCGATAGCCGCTGCGCCGCCAGAGCAACGGCCGCCCGGGCTCAGGAGGGCCACCGACGCCTGAGCTGACTACAAAGGGAGATCGCATGCACGAAACGCTACCCCCGCTACGCGAGGAAGCCGACACGCAACAGGCGTCCTTGCTGGCGAGCCTCGAGACCTCCGGAGTACCGCTGATCGAGCGCCGTTACTCGCGCGGCGAGCACGCCTATATGCGCGGGGACCCCGACGAAGGGCTGTGGTTCCTCCTAGAGGGCACAATGGAGGTCTACAAACTCTACGGCGCCTTCAGCAAGGCCACCGTGAGGCTGCTCGACGGCAGCGGCCTCTTCGGCGAACCCTCCCTGCGGCCCGCGGGGCGTCACCGCGACTCGGCTGAGGCGCTCTCTGCTTGCCGGGTGGCAAAGGTGCCCAAGAGCCCCCTACTGCGCCACCTCTCGGAGGATTCGAGCTGTGCCCCAGCGCTGCTCCAAGCCTTCGCCGAGTGCGCCGAGGGGCGCGAAGCTGCGGTGCAGCGGCTGCTCGAGCGGAAGGTAGACAGCCGGCTGGCGTGCCTTTTGCTGGAGCTAGCAGAGCGCTTCGGGGAGGAGGGCGGCCGGGGGAGGGGATTGAGGATGCGCCTGAGCCACCACGACCTCTCCTGCATGGTGGCGTGCACGCGCGAGGCCGTCTCCCAGGCCATGGGCGAGCTCAGAGAGGCCGGTCTCATCGAGACGCCGAGGCCGTGCAGCGTCGTCGTGCTGGACGAGCCGCGCCTGAGCAAGGTGGCGATGGGACAGACGATAACGGCACAGGACGAGTTCGCGGGGATACCTCGGAGTTCTCGGGGACGCGTGCGCTCGCATCTTCCTAGAAGGGAAGCCCCGTAGTACCGTAGGACGGGGTCTGCCGGGGCCGATCGATCCTAGGCCAGGGTTTCTACGCTCAGGCCACTCTCTTGGCCTGTATTCACCCACCGACGCGGAAGGGGTTGCGACGCGTAACGATGCAACTACCCGAGAAATTCCTGCGTCATAGGACCGGGGACATGGGCTTTCGCATGAAAGTCCACTCGTGTCGATGATACTCAAAGACTCGTGCGAGGCAAGCCTACCGACTCTTTAAGCCCGTAGCGCCCCTACAGGCCGCGTCCCGGCCCAAACACCATCCACCAGTACGACCCTACTATGAACATCGCAAAGAAGACCAAAGCAAGCCCGAACTGCAGATAGGGCGACCCTCCCGTCACGGCCAACAAGAAGATACTAACAAAGGCGATCGCGCCGATCACGGCGCACACGGCGGTCACTACCTTGGAGGTTAGGCTGGTGAACATGAGCACCCCTTTCGTCTGG
>DATDKO010000085.1:0-8521 GCA_036519935.1 Rubrobacter sp.
TCGGTCTGGTACTTGACCTCGATGTAGGAGCCGTCCAGGGAGACGTCGCAACCGATAAACTGCACGCCTTCGATCGTGTGGTCCCTGGCGAGCTTCCTGGCCTCTTCCCTGACGCCGCGTCCCAGTTCCCTGTTGCGATCCTCAGTCCTGGCGTCCTCCTCAGTGACGATCCTGACTATGTCGTAGGGTTGCGTGTACGGCTCGCGGCGGCGAGGGGTCAGGGCGACGCGGCCGACCAACTCCCCCACCTCGGTCGCGACGACTACCGAGTAGCCGACCCTGAGGTCAAGGTCCCGCGCGTAGCAGAGCCTGGTGATGCTCCAGCCCGGGACCCTGACATCCACTAGCCTCGGGAGGGTACGAGTATCTTCCGCCGTATACGCGATAACGTCACCTCCAAGATCGCCTCTGGAGAGACATTATACGCAAGTGCCGCGCGTGCTTCCCCCAGAGCACGTGCGGCCCCGGCCCAATCCGCCCCGGAATACTCCTCTACGTACCCCCGTATCTCCCCCACCCTGTCCGTGTTGGCAGCCAGCTCGTCCGCACCTGACTCCACCACCGCAGCATCCCTATACAGAAGGGTCAACAACTCAAGAGACTCTCTTACCGCACCGTCCCTCGCCGCCTTTCCCGCGCGTTTGGCCCCTTCCTTCGCGCGCCTGTCCGGCTCCTCGAACTCCGCTATAAACTCGTGCTCCCGCGCATCGCCCACCGCTTCGGCGCGGCCGACGATCTTCCTGACGGCCTCGTGCCGCCCCTCGAAGTCCTCCGAGAGAGCGAACCCCGCTCTGAAGACCGCCTCGCGCAGTTTCCCGAACTCGGGGTCCTCCGCGTACCGCAGTGATAACCCGACGCTTCCTCTACCGAGCTCGGCAGCGAGCTCGGGCTCGACCGCGCCCCTCCCTTGCAGGAACCCCGCGACGACGCTCGTCGGCACGGGGTTGAACCGTAGGATCTGGGCGCGGGAGAGAATCGTAGGCAGTACCCCGTCACGCGAGGTCGCGAGCAGCACGAAAACCGTCTCACCTTCGGGTTCTTCGAGCGTCTTGAGGAGCGCGTTCGCGGCCTGCACGTTTAGCGTATCAGCCCTCAGGATGAATGCCCGGCGCGCACCCTCGAAAGGCCGGCTCGCCGCCAGACGCACTATCTCCCTCACCTGCCCGATGGTCGTGAACGTCCCCTGGGGTACTATCTCGATAAGGTCAGGATGCAGTCCCCTGAGCGCCCTGTCTTCCGCAGCCTCATCGCCTCCGGCGACCAGCGTGGCCCCGAACCTCAGCGCCACCATCCGCTTGCCCACGCCTGAAGGACCGTGGAACAGATACGCCTGCGAGACTTCGCCGGTCTCTAGCGCCTGCCGGAGTAGCTGCAGCGCCGTCTCGTTCCCGAGTACGCCCTCGAACCAGTCCCGCCGGTCAGTCATCATCCTCACGAGTATATTGCAGGTCACGCATCCTACCCACCACCAGTCCGGCGAGGTCCCGGGGTGGAAGCGAGGCATCGAGGACTTCGATCCTCTCGGACTCCAGACGCGCCAGTTCCTCGAAACCCATCTCGACGCGCCGCATGAAGCTGGCACCTACCGCCTCGATCCTGTCTGGAGGCATCCCGAGTTCCCTGGCCCGCCGTTCCCTCTCGTCCTGGTCGAGCCGCAGATAGAAAGTCCTGTCAGGCAAGACGGCCCCGACAGCGTAGGCGTTCAGGGCGCGCACCGCCTCGACGCCGAGTCCTCTCCCGAAGCCCTGGTAGGCGAGGCTGGAGTCCAGGTACCTCTCGCAGAGCACATTCTCGCCGGCTTCGAGATGCGGGAGTATCGTACCGCGCACGTGGTCAGCGCGGGCTGCAGCGTACAGGTACGCCTCCGTCCAGGCGCCCATCTTTGTCCCAGGGTCGAGGACGACCTCCCTGATGATCTCGGCGGTCGGGGTACCGCCCGGCTCGCGGGTGAAGTGCGTCGAAGGTTTCGAACCTGCGAGCAGTGGTCTGATGGCGCGAACCAGGGTGGACTTGCCCGAGAAGTCAGGGCCCTCGATCGTTACGAAGATGCCCCTCCGTTTACTCTGCGCGGCTGGCCTTCCAGCTAGGCCGCAGCCTCGCGCACGGCGTGCCGCTCCGCCGCCGAGACGTGCGCCTCGAAGAGGCTCTCCTGCTGAGGACCGGCGCCGCGCATCGCCTCGGCGTGCCACTGGACGCCGAGCAGCCACCGCTCGGAGACTTCCGCAGCCTCAACGGCCTCTATCACCCCGTCTGAAGAGCGGCCCGTCGCGACCAGCCCTTCGGCGAGGACTCTTATCCCCTGATGGTGGTAGGAGTTGACCTTTACCACCTCGCGGCCCATGACCTCGGCAATGTAGGATCCTTCCCTGACCCTTACCTCGTGCGCGGGCTGCCACTTGGGGGTGTCCTGCCTGTGCTTGAGCATATCCCACTCCCACTGTGAAGGAAGGTCCTGGTACAGCGTCCCGCCAAGGGCTACGTTCAGGACCTGCATCCCCCGGCAGATCCCGAAGACCGGCATCCCACGCCGCAAGGCTAATCTCACCAGCGCCATCTCGAAAGCATCCCGCTCGGGGAGCGTTGCCCCGAGCTCGGATACCGGCTCCTCTCCGTAATAGCCGGGATCCAAGTCGCTCCCGCCGCTCAAGAGCAACCCGTCGAGGCTGTGGATCACCGCCTCCGCAGCCCCCTTATCCCCTGTCGGCGGTAAGACCACGGGTACGCCCCCAGCCCCCGCGACGCCCTCGACGTAGTCGAGGTCGGCCCTCACGAATTTGCCCAACGGGCGCTCCGCAATCGCGTCCACATCCTCTTTCAACGTCGCCGTTATGCCTATGATTGGGGGCAAGCTCTACTCACCTTTTAACATCATCTTAACTTAACAATATACAGCAGAATACCAGACCACAACGATGATGGCGAGGAGAATGAGGTAACCGGTTGCGCGGATATACGCAGAAGGTTGATAGAAAGGGTGCTCATCGGCCAAGTCTAGGTCGAGCCTGCTCTCTATGTGGTGGACTTCTGAAGTTCCTGAGCGCTCTGTGTCGATGAGCCCTCACCCCCCTCTTTCGCCTTCTCGGCGGCCTCACGCTGCTCCTGTTTCTTAGGGCAGTCCATATTAATACATGTTACCCAGGGACGCTTCCCGCCAAGCACCTTTATCTCTGGAGAGCCGCAGGCGTCGCACCTGGTACCGAGGGGTATGATCTCACCCCGCTGCGGGAGCGGATAGGTGACCCGGCAATCGGGGTAGCCCGTGCAGCCGACAAAGCGCTTGCGACTCTTACGGTTGCGGCGGATGATCAGGTCGTGTCCGCTCTCGGGGCACTTGCCTATGGTCTCGTCGGTCCTTATGCCCTCCCACACGATGTCCGCGAACTCGGTCTCGGAGCTCTGGAGATGATCGTAGACCCTGCGAAGCACGTCGCGCGACGAGTCGACGACGGAGTCCTTACTGACCTTGCCCTCTGAGATCTCATCCATGCTCCGCTCCAGCTCGGCGGTCATCTCGTGCGAGGCGATCTCGGAGGCGAAGTACGTGAGGGCCTGCGCCACGGCCATACCCTTTTCGGTAGGGACCAGCGGGTCGTCGTGGACGTAGCCGCGGTCGTAGAGGTTCTGGATTATGTTCGGGCGCGTAGCCTTCGTGCCGAGTCCAAGGTCTTCCATCACGTTTATGAGGCGGCCCGCACCGTAGCGGCCCGGAGGCTGGGTCTCTTTGGAGAGGATCTCTTTACCGATGACCTGCACGACGTCGCCCTCGGTGAGGTTAGGGATCTCCTCGTCTGCGCGCCTGCTGTAAGGGTAGACACCGAGCCAACCCTCCTCTGTGACTACCGTCCCGCCCGTGACGAGTGGTTCGCCGCCCGAGTCGAAACGCAGCGTCGTGCGCAACGTCTTCGCCGGGGCTGAGAGGGTGGCGAGGAAGCGCCTTACTACTAGCTGGTAGATCTTCCACCGGTCGTCCCGCATCGACTTCTTCGACGCGTAGCCGGTCGGGTAGATCGGGGGGTGGTCGGTCGTCTCCTTCTTCCCGCGCGTGGGCGAGAGTTTCTCCTGGGAGAGCAGCCTCTCGGCGTGCTGCCCGACCCCCTCGACGCTACCCAAGTACCCGAGCACCTCGCGCAGGTCGAGCGAGCGCGGGTAGACGGTGTTGTCCGTCCTGGGATAAGAGATGAAGCCGTCCGTGTACAGGTCCTCGGCTATACGGGCCGCTCTAGAAGGGCTGATCCCAATGTTCGCGGCCGCGGTCAGGAAGGCTGTCGTGTTGAATGGGGTTGGCGGCCTGCGGGTCGCGGACTTCTGCTCGACCTCAATGACCGTCGCGGTGTCGGCGACGTTCTCGTAGGATCTCTTCGCCCTCGCCTCGTCCTCGAAGCGCTCGGTCTGGTGGCGGACGGTGAACGGCTCGCCGTTTTTCAGCTCCACCTCCAACTCCCAGTACGGCACAGGGACGAAGGCACGCCGCTCGCGCTCACGGTCGGCTATGAGGACCAGCGTCGGTGACTGGACGCGTCCTACCGAGAGGAACGCGCTCCCGTAGCGCTTTGTGGCGCGTGAGACCCAGCGGGTCAGGGTCGCGCCCCAGATCAGGTCTATATCCTGCCGCGCCTCGCCGGCGTCGGCCAGGTCGTTGGAGACCTCCATCAGCTCGTCGAAGGCGCGGCCGACCTCGCCCGGCGTGAGGGCGGAGAAGCGGGCACGCTCGACATGGTCCATGAGCTTCGGGTTAGCCTCGAAGACCAGGGAGAGGGCTTCGACGCCGATCAACTCCCCCTCACGGTCGAAGTCCGTAGCGATGACCACCCTGTCCGCCTTCTTCGCGAGCGACGTTACGGCCTGGGCCACGCCCTTCTCCGAGACGGACTTCAGGATCTCCGCGTCTATGAGCTCCCGCGGCTCGACTTTCTGCCAGTTCGAGTATTCCTCGGGATACTCCGGGTTGAGGACATGCCCCTTCAGACCAACAGAGACCGTCTCCTCCCCCTTCCACGTAAACGTGTGGTGCGGCACGGAGCGGTGCTTGCCTTCCTTGACAGGCCCTTCGGAGAGGAACTGGGCGATCTTGTTCGCAGTATTTGCTTTCTCGGAGATAATTAGTCGCATCTTGCTACCATTTTACACCTACAAAGAGCATCTTGTTGGCAGATAGCAAGTCCTTGTTCTTCGAGGCGTCCCTGTTCTCGAAGGATCGTGCCCGGTCTCTGCTGTGAAGCTGCAGAATACCCTCCCATCCTAGCTACTGTGCGCAGACCTCCGACAAATCTATCGTCGCGGAGGACGTCCTTATGGTGTATAAACCACTGCTGCCGGTATTTCAATTGGCTTAAGATTACCTGGGTACGCCGTCGAGGCTCACCCCGGCGGTGTCCTCAAGCCACGTCGGGCGCTGATTGCAGGGGGGCCATTGCCCTACTCAGCGGGTTTCCGGCTCAACTCTTCAAGGCCTAACCGGTCGGCCACGCGCGCGGCGAGCAGGGCAAGGCCGAAGACATCGTAAGAGCTGCGCACGCGAGGGTCGCCGAAGTAGAAGATCGCCACCAGCAACACGCAGGCCAGCTGGAGCAGCATCACCGCCTCCCCTGAGGACCGGCCGGATGCGGGGCGTCGGACGAGGACGAAGACGGAGTCGATCACGATCAGCGGCAGCAGAAGGCTGTAGGCCAGGTTGCTAAGCTGCACCACGCCCCGCTGCCCGACCTCGTTGACCTGCGGCCAGGGAACCGTCGTGGCACTCATGTTCAGGACGTTCCTGGCCAGGACTCGAACGTGACCGAGGCCGTCCCTTTCGATACACCGCAGGCCCATCTCGTAGAAGAACCCCTGATCCCACACCAGGTGTCCCTCGAAGTAGTAGGTTCCGCCCCGCCCCAGTTGCATCCAGACAGGATTGGCGAATTGGAAGGTGATGTTCCGGACGGGATCGACGGTGGTCACGTCGTGGACGTCGCAATGTCCGATCCAGAAGTTCAGGCCCGCGTTCTCGCTGAGGCCAGTGGGTTTGCCGGCCGCCGCGCTGTTGTGCAACGCGGTGCCGGCCAGGATGAGCGCGCTGCCGGCGACGATGCCGGTGAAGGCCATGGTTTGGCGGCGGAGACGAAACAACAGCGGCACCACCAGCACCGCAAGGTTCAGGATAAGTTGCGGGCGGTTGGCGACCGCTACGCCCCCGAGCAGGCCGGCCGCTAGGCCGAGCCAGCCAGCCTGCCTGCCCGAGAGCCGGACGGCCCGGTAGCCTGCCCAGAGGGAAGCGAGCAGAAACGCCAACGAGGGCGTCTCTGAGGTGAAGTACCCTCCGTAGGTGATGTACAGCGGCCAGAACGCGCAAAAAAGCGCGGTCAGGGCGGCGGCGGCCGGGGTGAGCAACAAGCGCGTCAGCCGCCACGCGAAGAACGGGATCGCAGCGGAGAGTGCACACCACAGCACGGCCCCTCCCCACAATCCCGCCCGTTCCGTCCCGAGGAGTGTCATGGGGGCTGCCAGTAGTACGTGGGTCCCCGGCGGAAAGAACGCGTCGGACCGCTGCAGGCCGGCGCCCGTGGCGAGCAGCTGGGCCCTCTCGACGTACGCGCCCATGTCCGAGTAGAGATAATCGAGGGGAGGGTGGATCACCAACCCCCAGATCATACGGACGATAACGCCGGCCAGAACGGAGGCCAGGGCGAGCCTGTCCCACCAGTTCGCCATCACTTCCCGAACGGCGCCCGGCGCCGCCCCTTCCGCGCCGGCTGGCTGCGCCGCCTCGCTAGAGACCCGCCGTTTTTCGGGGCAGCGGTGCGACGGTCGAAACCGGCGAAAGACTCGGCGTCCATCAGCTACGGATCGGGCGCGTGCGGCGGACACGGCTCGGGCGGGAACTCCGTCTGCGGTCGGGCACACGTGTCGCTAGCATTCGTGGTTCCAGAGGTCCACCTTCTCCGGTTTGGACTGGCGGTAGTCCGGCAGTGTCAGCTCCAGCATGTAGATGATCCGGAAGGTTTCGAGGGTGTCCGCGCCCGTATGATAGGCGTTCCACTGGCGGCAGATGTACTGGCCGAAGTACAGGCGCTGGTCGGCGTGATCCTGATTGTAGATGTTCTCGAGGTACTTACGCCAATGCTCGTTCTTGTAGGTGGCAGGGATGTTCTGTGGTTTCTCGTAAGATATAGGGTGCATGCCGTAGTCGTCGCGGGTGATGGGCATGAGGTCCACCTTCTGGCCGTCGCGCAGTACGCCGGGGATCACGTACCAGCCGTCTTCATTGCTCGGGGAGGGGGCGAACATGCCCCAGTACTGGTCGAGGCCGAGGAAGGGGCCGAGGGGGACGGTGCGCTCGGGCAACGTGAACGAGGTGGCCGTGGTGAGGTTCCAGCAGAGGATGTAGAAGATGAAGAAGAAGGCGAGCAGGTTCGTGGCGAGCGAAGACCGCAGCTCCGCCGGTTCTGGTTCTTCGGTGGGGGCTTCGCCGTGCCGCGTGTCGGCGTCGGCCGTGCCTATCGCCCCGGCCGCCAGGGGCGGGACTGGGCCCGCGGTGTGGTCAGCCAGCGGGCCGCCGTGCAGCGCGGGGCCCGAGAGCAGGATTTGCCTGGCGTCCATCAGGAACGACAGGACCACCTTGGAGAAGGCGACGATGGCGTTGCCCAACCGCGCCGTCGCGAGTTGCAGGCGGCGGGCGAGCTCGAACCGCCGCAACAGCACGGAGCGGAGCGTCGAAGCCCTGTCCCAGAACCAGGTGGGAAAAAAGCAGACCATGCAGAACGCGCTGATCCAGGGGAAGATCCCTATGTCCATTGTCAGCCATATGCCGAAGTGGAAGCTCATAAAGGCCAGCGCGGCCCCGGTACGGACCGGACCGGTGAAGAACGGGCAGAACAGCAGGAGCGGCCCGATCGCCTCAAGCACGACCGTGCCGAAGGTCAGCACCTGGAGCAAGCTGGGGAAGTCGAGCAGCAGATGACCGATGGGCGTGGCGAGCTGGTCCAGGCTGAGCGCGTAGTAGAGCGCGGTGTAATCCGTGCGCCACTCGGGTCCTGACTTCAGGGCGGCGGTGAACCAGTAGATGAAGGCGATCTGCATGAACAGGCCGAAGGTGGCCAGCGACAGAAAGCGTGGCGAAGGACGCGGGAGCGCAGACCGCGCGCGGTCCACCGACCAGTAGGCGCCGAGCGGCAACAACATGCCCCAGAACAGCAACATGCGCAACATGGGGCTCTCGGAGCCGTTGAGCAGGGGGTTGCGCACCTGAATCGAGAGCAGCAACACCCACACGACGAATGTCATCAGGCGCGTGCGGTAGCCGACGAGCATGCCGAACGCCGCGAGCGCTGCGACGCCGAACAACAGCGCCTGGAATAGGCCTCCCCCGTTCATGAGGTTGAGCGAGAACGCCCAGGGGCTCAATACCTGCTCCACAAGAACGGTGCGGGGCATGATGCCCGCGTCGGTGTAGTGTGCGGAGATGTCGGTGGCCCGATTGGCGAGGTCAGCGAGCACGAGGAGCGCCAGCACGATACGAAACGTCGCGAGTGAGCGCAGATCA
>DATDKO010000086.1:0-22098 GCA_036519935.1 Rubrobacter sp.
GCAGGATGATCCCCGAGCGTGCTCTCGACCTCGACGGGGGAAACCCAGAGGCCGCTGACCTTGATCATGTCGTCCGCGCGGCCCTCGTACCAGTAGAAGCCGTCCTCGTCCACCCTGTACCAGTCACCGGCGAAGAGCCACTCGCCCTGCATGGTCTGCTTGGTCTTCTCGTGGTTGCGCCAGTAGTATGCCGCGGCGGAATCACCCTTGACCGAGAGATATCCCGCCTCGCCTGGCTCCACAGGATATCCAGCTTCGTCCAGTATCTTGGCCTCATAACCCGGCACCGGCTTGCCGCTGGAGCCGGGTTTGATCTCTTCTGGCGTGTTGGAGACGAAGATGTGCAGCATCTCCGTCGAGCCGATGCCGTCGAGAATGACCGAGCCGAACATCTCTTTCCAGCGCCGCCATATGCCTGCTGGCAACGCCTCCGCCGCCGAGACGCACAGGCGGATCGAGGATAGATCGTAGTCGCCGGCTCCCTCCCGGTTGAGCATCGCGTTGTAGAGCGTCGGCACCGAGAAGAACAGGGTCGGTTTGAACCTCTGGGTGGTGCCAAGGATAGCGTCTGGCATAGGCTTGCCAGGGAAGAGCACCGTCGAAGCTCCTGCCCAGTACGGGAAGGAGATGTTGTTCCCCAAGCCGTAGGCATGAAAGAGCTTCGAGGCCGAGAAGCAAATATCGTCTTCAGAGACCTCCAGTACGTGCCTGGCGTAGGTCTCGCAGGTGTAGATGATGTCGTGGTGAAGATGGACCGCGCCCTTTGGTTTGCCGGTCGAGCCCGAGCTGTAGAGCCAGAACGCCGGATCGTCCCTGTGCGTCGCTACGGGAGCGAGCTCATCCTCCCCCGCCTCCAGCAGGTCCTCAAGGACACGCGCCCCTTCGACCCGACCGTTCGTGACGATGACCTCCACCGGCTCTTCGTCGTAGCCTTCGAGCGCTTTCCGGATAGTCTCGTGGTGCATCTGGTCGCAGAGCACGACGCGTGCGCGGCTGTTCTCCACGAAGAAGCGATAGTCCGCGGGCTGAAGCAGGGTGTTGACCGGGATCGGGACGGCCCCAATGCGCATCACGGCGAAGAACGCCGTGGGGAAGGATGGGGTGTCGTTCAGCATCAACAGAACCCTGTCCTCCCTGTCTACGCCCAACGCCCGCAGCGCGTGGCCGAACCTGCTGATACGGCGGGCGAGCTCCCCATAAGTGACCTCGTCGTCGCCGCAGAAGATGGCGACTTTATCCGCGCGACCGGCCTCCAGGTTCCGGTCGACCAGAACGCTCGCGTTGTACCACTCGGGGAACTCGATCATTGCGAATCACCTCTGGGATGCGGACGCGGGGCCGCTGAGATCTCTTGTGGCGGCCTCTTTGTTCGTTGCCACAGCCCTCTTGACCACGACAGACTTCGTCTCTGTGTAGTAGTCGAGGGCCTCGATACCGTGCTCCTTGCCATAGCCCGACTGCTTCAGACCGCCGAAGGGCAGCTCGTCGTAGACAAGCTGGGGGGAGTTGATCCAGGTGTAGCCCGCCTCCAGCCGCTCGGCGGCGTCCGAGGCCCGGTTGAGATCCGCCGTCCAAATGGATGATCCCAGCCCGTAGATCGAACCGTTCGCGAGCTCCAGGGCGTCCTCCATGCCGGAGACGCGCCAGACGGGAAGCGCGGGTCCGAAGACCTCCTCCTTGGCAACTCGCGAGTCGCGCGTGGGCTCGAGCAGGAGCGTAGGCTCGTAGAAGTAGCCCTTCTCGAAGCCGTCCCCCTCGGGTCTCCTGGCCCCGTGCAGCACCTCGGCTCCGGTGTCTACGGCGTCCGCGACCTGCTCCTCCAGGAGATCTCGCTGCCGCGCGGAATGCAGCGGCCCGAGCATCACGCCTTCCGCCGTCCCTGGACCAACCCTGAGCTTCTGGACCTTGCCCGCGAGCTTCTCGATGAACTCGTCGGCCACGCTGTCGAAGACGTAGAGGCGCTTTATAGCCAGGCACGCCTGGCCACAGTTGAAGAACCTCCCCACGCTCGCGGCGCTCGCGGCCTTATCAAGATTCGCGTCGTCGCAAACGATCATGGGATCCGAGCCCCCGAGCTCAAGCGTGGTGCGCTTGAGGTCGCCCGCCGCTATGGCCATGAGCTTCTTACCCGTTGGTGTAGAGCCCGTGAAGGCTATCTTGCGTACCAGGGGATGCTCCGCGAGCGCCTGACCGGCCCCCTCACCCGTGCCTGTGATGACGTTGAACACACCCGCAGGCAGGCCGGCCTTGTGCATGATCTCCGCTATCCGCAACGTCGTGAGCGGGGTGGTTTCGGCGGGCTTCGCAACCACGACGTTGCCCGTGATCAAAGCCGGACCGAGCTTGTTGCCAAGCAGCGTAGTCGGGAAGTTCCAGGGCACTATGGCCCCTACTACTCCCAACGGACGCCTGATTATGAGGCCGTAGGTGTCCTCGTCGAGGTCGGGCACGTACCCGCCCCTGATGTTCCTGGCAAGCCCCACATAGTGCTCTAGCGTGTGCACGAAACGCCGGATCTCGAGGCGCGCCTCGCGTAGAGGCTTCCCCTGCTCGGAGGTGAGCAGCGGTGCCAACTCCTCCCTTGCGGCGAGGACGGCCTCCGCCGCCTCACCGAGAATCTCGCCACGCTTCGCCGCCGGGATGTCTCGCCAGGCCGGGAACGCCTCATACGCGCTACCGACAGCCCGATCTACCTCGGCCGTGCCAGAAGCCGGTACCGTATCCACCTCCTCTCCGTTCGACGGATCGATGATGGACATCAGCTCGACCCCCGGAAGGTCGGTGTAACCGCCGTGGATAAACGCCTGCGCCATGAAGGCCTCCTCTTACGTACCCGGTGGCCTACGCCAGGATACCGATCAGCGAAAATCCCACACTAGCTTGCGAAGACGGCGGAAACCATTTCCGCCCCTTCTACCCCGCCTCCACGTTAATTCCCCCGGTACCCTTGACTGAAACCACAACTCCTTTTGGTCCACCCTTATCTAACCAACCAGTAAGATTCCTGTCAACCGAACGGTCAGTCAAGATTCTATCGAGATGTGGTTCACGGGTCGGCCTGCACGCGCGAAACGCCACGATGTCGCTGCATCCTTCGCTGTGGGGGTGAGCAACAGCACCGATTTCTTGAGGCATCCTCAGGCCAAGCGCGCCGCGAACGATCAGATGAGCTGTGGACTACGGAGGTCAGGTGGCGCGCTTCCTAAGGGCGGGCGCGGCGAGGTAAGCGTCGCCGTTTGCCGACCTCAAGGAGTCGAGCGTTTCTAAGATGCTGCGGGCCCCGATCTCCTCTACCCACTCGAATGGACCTTTGGGGTGGTTCGCTCCAAGCTTCATCGCCCGGTCTATGTCTTCGGCGGTGGCAACGCCCTCTGAGAGAACCAGGAAGGCTTCGTTCACGATGCAGGATATGAGGCGCAGGGAGACGTCTTCTGAGGGCTCGATTTCGTTGTCCTCCGCTCTCTTCTCAGCACTGTAGTCGTAGAAACCACGACCGCTCTTCCTGCCGAGCAACCCGCCTTCGACCATCGAGCGTTGGAGGTACGAGGGGCGGAACCTCGGATGGTAATAGTACCGTTCGAAGAGCGATTCGGAGACGGTGAGGTTGACGTCGTTACCGATGAGATCGGCGAGTTGCAAAGGCCCCATACGAAAACCCGCCCCTCGTATTGCCGCATCGATCTGTCCCGGTTTACCACCGGCCTCCACGAGCCTCAGGGCCTCAAGGTAGAAAGGCCTGGCGACGCGGTTCACGACGAATCCAGGCGTGTCTGAGACCCGTATCGGGGTCTTGCCCAGCCGCTCGGCCATTTCCTCGACCTGACTCACGGCCCAGGGGTCGGTGGACGGCCCGGTGACGACCTCGACGAGGCGCATAGCCGGCACCGGGTTGAAGAAGTGCATACCGACCACGCGCTCTGGATACTCCGTGGCCGCCGCGATGCCTGCCACGGAGAGCGAAGAAGTATTGGTGGCGAGCACTGCCTCGCTCGCGACAACGCTCTCAAGGTCGCCGAACACCCTAGTCTTGATCGCCATATCCTCGACCACGGCCTCGATGACCACCGGCGAGTCGGCGCAGGACTCAAGGGAAGTGGTCGCCGAGACACGTCCGATCGAAGCCCGACGCTCCTCCTCCGAGAGCCGACCCTTCCTCACCCGGCGGTCCAGGTCCTTCTCGATGGTATTGCGGCCAAGATCCAAAGCTTCCTCGCGTACGTCGACCATCACAACCGAGAGGCCCGCAAGGGCCGAGCTCTCTGCTATCCCCGCTCCCATGGTTCCGGCTCCCACCACGGCAATATCGACCATCCGGATCTCCTGACGACGCAGCTGCCTTCTGCTCGGCATACCTGATTGTATGGACGGTCAAGATTGTAGACAATGACCGTCCTTGCGTGCACTTACGGCCAGAGAGAGGCGGACGGCGTGGAAGGCAAACGCTTCGAGCAGATCATGGGGGAAAGCTGCCGTCATAGGCCATGTGAGGGATGTACTACAACACACAAGTTTGGTACTGTGTCTGCTTGTACACGCGCGCAGACGCTTGGAACCACGTTTCGTTGAAGGTGGGCACATAGGAGACGTGGGGAGCCAGTAGTGTAAGCGGCTGCCGCACAACCTATAAGGAGGTTGCGTTTATGAGGCGCATCGTCTTGATAACCACGATGGCGGTATTGGTGGCCTTGTCGCTGCTTGTGTCTGTAGGCTTCGCCTCTGCGAAGCCCAAGGGACACGTCGTCCATCCGGGCGACTCGATCCAGAAGGCGATCAAAGCCACCGATCCGGGCGACACCATCGTGGTTCTGGGGGGCGTCCACCATGAGACCGTGGCGATCAAGAAGGACGGAATCTCGCTGCGCGGGGTCGACGCCGTGCTCAAGCCGCCGGCAAAGCCGACCTCCTGCGGGGGATCAGGCTTTTGCGTCAAGGCAGACAACGTGTCCATAAGCGGCTTCACCGTGCGGAACTTCCCGGACACCGGGATCTTCGCAATCGGAGCACGCAACGCCAAGTTCATGACCAATCGTGCCATCAACAACGGAGAATACGGGATCGCCGCCTACTCCACGACCGGAACGCATATGATCGCCAACCAGACAAGTGGATCCGATGACGCCGGACTCTACGTGGGTGACTCTCCCCACGCGGACGCGACCGTGGCTGCCAACGAAACCTACGACAATTTCTTGGGCATCCTCGTGCGCAATGCCCGCCATGGCAAGATCGTCGGTAACCAGGTCCACAACAACTGCCTGGGGATGATGTTCCTCGCCGATGAGCCGGGTCCTGCGGGTGTGTTTGACGTGCGTGGTAACAAGGTAGTGAACAACACGCGCGCGTGCCCGGCCTTTGAAGATGCCCCGCCGCTCTCCGGAATCGGCATTGCGCTGCTCGGGGCCAGGGGCATGGAGATCAAGAGCAACCAAATCATGCATAATGTTCCATCAGGACCCACTGGCTTCTCTGGCGGGGTGGTCGTGACCAAGGGCTTCAAAGGGACGCCGCCCACAAACAACACCATCACCGGCAACACGATCCTCCGAAACAAGCCCGACATCTTCTGGGACAAGAGCGGCTCTGGCAATCGCTTGAAGCCCAATGACTGCAAGACGAGCAAGCCGGGGCGCTTGTGCAAGGGGTGAAGTAGGTCTATCAGGGGCGATGGTTACGCCTCTTTGGGGGTCGAGGCACACAGTCTCGGCCCCACTACTTGCCCTTATTCACCCGAGTGTGTGGAGAAACAGTCCGAAAAGCCTCATAGGAGGGCCGATCTCCCCGCCATCGACGGCTCGACCCGGCATCCTATCGGCCTGTTCTCCCCCGACCGGCGTGCGGCCAGGCAGTAGTGATGGAGATCCTCGATGCGAGAGAGACCGAAGCCCGCCTGCCCTACCAGGAGCTGGCAGACTCCATCCGGGAAGTTATGGATGGAAGGCGGGAGGGAAAGCTGGATGCTCCCTCCCGGCTCGTCCTTTCCCTGCCTGAAAGAGGAAATCTCCTGGTGATGCCGGCGGCCGACGATGAACTGGCGATTACCAAGCTGGTGACGGTCCATCCCGGAAACGCCGAGCACGACCTACCCACCATACAGGGGGAGGTGGTCGTAATGGAGGCGAGGACGGGGACAAGACTCGGCATCCTCGACGGCGCCGCCGTCACCGCCAGACGCACCGCCGCGCTCTCCTTGCTCGCCGCCCTGACCCTGGCCCCACGTCCCGACGGACCGCTCCTGATCGTGGGCGCCGGGACCCAGGCCCGCTCCCATCTGGAGGCTTTCCGTGAAGGCCTGGGCGTCTCGGAGGTCCTGCTGACCTCCCGCACTGTCGAACGGGCCGTCTCCTTGGCGGAGCACGCGCGGAGCCTGGGAATGGAGGCCCGGGTCATAGACGGTCCGGAAGAGGCGCTCGATGAGGTGAGCCTGGTAGTCACCGTCACTACCAGCCAGGAGCCGGTCTTGCCCGAAGAGATCCCGGACAAAATCTTCGTCGCCGCAGTGGGCGCTTTCGACCCGGAGATGGCCGAGCTACCACCGGGACTGGTGGGAAGCTCTACCGTGGTGGTAGATACGATAGAGGGCGTCAGGGAGGAGGCTGGGGACCTGATCCGGGCCGAGCAAGCAGGAGCATTCGGTTGGGAGAACGCCACTCAGCTGGAGGATGCCCTCCTCTGGTCCAACAAGCCAGGAGGCACGATCGTCTTCAAGAGTGTCGGCCACGCCCTGTGGGACCTTGCCGCCGCCCGGACGGCCTTCGGGTTTTGAACACGCGGATCACAGTCAGCGTGGTCGATTACCTCACGGCGGGTGAGACGCGGCTCGGCGAGTTCGGAGCCGTGATCACCGAGGTGGAAGGCATCGCGTATCTTACCGGCTATCCCCAGTTCGATTACAAGGATTACCGGTCCCTGTCTACGGGTGATCGGTGGTTTGTTGGAGTGGGATATGTGGGCACCGGAACCCCCTCCTCTAGGGCCGGCTCGAGCCTAGTCCGAAGAGGATAGGAAGGTAGCCACGAACTTCCTCGGAGCCCGGTAGTACTCTTACGTTCGGCCAGGGAACGAGCGTGAGGACCCACCGGGTCGTCATCCTCTCCGAAGAGCTGACGGGAGGACGAAGCGAGGGAGTGAGGAGCAGGGGATCAAGGGCGATGCGTACTGTCGTCGGGTGGATGGTCCTTGGCGTGGGTTCTTCGCTCGCCGGACTCTTCGCCCAGAGTGCAGGGCTGCCCGCGGGGTGGCTGGTCGGGCCGATGCTCGTCGCGCTCGCCCTGGCGCTCGCGTGGAAAGAGCACCCGACGGTGCCGCGCTGGGGGCGAACAGCATCGCTCGCGGTCGTAGGCGGCATGCTCGCCGCCACCTTCAGACCGTCCGTCCTTCCCCTGGTCGCCGGCCACTGGCTGCCCGTGACCCTCGTGGTTGGCGGCACCCTGTTCCTGAGCCTGGGTGCCGGACTGCTGCTCTCAGGCCTGGTCCGTATAGATAGGAAGACGGCGGCTCTGGGGGCGCTGCCGGGTGCTGCCTCGGGGATGCTTGCGATGAGCGACCCTTTGGGCGCCGATGCGCGCCTGGTCGCCTTGATGCAGTATACCCGCGTGGTCGTGGTCGTCGTGACGGCTACGTTGGTGGGCCGGCTCGTGGCTGGGGCTTCGCCACAGCCGATCTCTGCTCAGGGCTTGCAGGCCGCCCCGGGAGGGGTGGATCTTCTGGTCCAGGGTACCGTGCCGACCTACGCCGTGACCGTGCTGGTCGCGGTACTCGGCGCTTTGGCTGGGACACGCCTCAGGCTACCGGCCGGGGCGCTCCTTGGACCGCTAATCCTCGGAGTCGCTCTGGCGGAGCTCGGTGTGGTGTACCTTGCATGGCCCCCTGGGGTGCCGCAGGCGGCCTACCTCGTTCTCGGCCTGTGGGTGGGATTGCTCTTCGATGGGGCATCTGTAAAGAGGGCTGGACGACTGTTTCCGTTCGTGCTCGCCTCCGCCGTGGGACTCGTACTCGCGTGCGCCGTCCTGGGATGGGCGCTCGCGGCGCTCACCGGCATCGACGGGATGACAGCCTACCTGGCGACCACGCCTGGTGGGATAGAGTCCGTGGCAATCGTAGCCCTGGGAACCGGAGCCGACGCGCCGCTGGTACTCGCGGTGCAGATGCTACGGCTCTTGGCCGTGGTCTTCGCCGGCTCGCTGCTCGGGAGATGGTGGTCGTGAGAGGGACCGGATGCCCCGGTCCACCATGTTCTTTGCTCCTTCCCTGAAGGGGCTCGTGCGCTAGAGGCTTTCTACCCAGGGAGGGACGGCGCTACACCCGCGAGACTCGCCTCGAAACAAGCGCTTCCGCATACCGTCCTTGCCTTACGAAGATACAGGTGCTCTCGAAAGGCGATCCTGGCTTCGTATCGATGAGGACGCAGCGGTACCTGGGGTTGCCTCAACAAACGTAAGGGCCCGAGGCTCTTGTGCGCCCCAGGCCCTACGGCTGTTCTCCGCTTGCCCTTTGCCCGCCCTCGCCCTGTCCTCGTTCGGATGGTCCTACGCCCGGTGGTTACACTGCGCGTTGCCCGGTGCCCGTGTTACAGGTGCTGGGCTCGTCGGTGAATACGGGGACTCGAACCCCCACGGTACCGCCCCGGCACCGCCCGGAAACCTGGCTTCTGAAGCCAATCCGTGATGCGTCCATGTTTAGAGAGCCGACGCCGCTCTCGGCGTTCGCCACCACCCGCGAAGACGTGGGTTACCCGCTGGAGAACAGGGGACCCCCGCAAGGGAGCCCCCACTTAACCTTCCGTGAGATCTATCGCCCAGTTAGCCTGCTGGATGGCGGTGTCGAGCTCGCGCCTCTGGCGGGCCAGTTCGTCCATCCTGCGCCTCAGGGGTCCTATCTCGACGGCGGGCAGGATACGGATCTCCGCCCGCCCATAGCGCGGCAACCGGTCAGATGCCGTGCTCACGATGGTGTTGAGGGTCCCGTAACGCAGCGTCAGGGCGTCGCGGCGCGCCAGGGCGTCCGTGAGCGTCGTCTCGCCGTCGGCGAGCGTCGCGGAGATGTTCGTCCTGTTGATGCGCCGTACATACCCCTCCAGCTCGGAGACGAGCCTCTCCGTCTCATCTAGGAGCTCCTGGGGATCTTCCGGCGGGCTCTCACCCTCCTGGACGAGGGCGCTCTTCTGGAGCCTCCCCCGCATCTGCTCGATCCGCCTCTGTAGGTCCGCCCTGTTCGCCAGGGCCTCTGCCAGCTTCATGATCCCTCACCTCCTAGTCGTCCCCTGCGCGGTTCTCCCGTAGGGCGTCTCCGCCAAACAAGAGCCATTCTACATGTATTAGACCGTATGTCAACATATATTAGACAATAAATTGACCACAATTATTCTCGCAGTCGACTAGATTTAGGCGTATAATTGTCGTGCGGGCGTGTGAGGGCGCTGGCAGGAGTCGAGCGGAGAGGAATTTGCACAGATGACGGTTGTAGAGTTCAGGAGATGGAGGCGCAGACGCGTCGAAAGGAAGGGTATGGGTATGCACGGGACCGTCGAGGGCGACCTTGGTTTTGCGGAAGGGAGGCTTGACCGGGCACGAGGTGCCCGATCGGGTAAGCCCGACTCGGAGATGGTGGCGCGGGCGGAGGCACTGGCGATGTGGATCAGGGAGCACAGGGAAGCGTTCGCGTGTAGCCAGCAAGAGTTTGCAAGGGAGAGCGGCATAAGCCGGGCGACGTTATCCAAGATAGAGCAGGGCCACATCTATCCGTCCATGCAGGTCCGCAGAAAGCTGGCGAAGACGTTAGGCGTAGGCCCACAGGAGCTCTGGAATTTGCGGCCAGAAGGTCTTACGGACCGGGGCGAGGAGAGCACAAAGCAGGCCTCGTAGAGAACCTCTCGAAGAAGATTCGGGGGGTTCCTTCCTTTCGGACCGCCGAGTACGCGCAGGAGTTGGCGGTCAGGTTTCGCGTACCTTGAGCTCTTTCGGGGTGTAGCGTTCGATCCACTCGCGGTACTCTCGCGCTTCGCGTTCGACGCGCTCCCTTTCCCACCCGAGATGTTTGACTGCGACCTCGGCGGCGGCGTCGACGACGTCGAGGCCGACCCTCGGACCGTAACCAGCCATCGTGCGCCTCAAGAGTACGTCGGAGAGCGTCTGCGCCATCTCCTCGCGGAAAGCCCAGATCACCTCGGCCCCGATCAACGCCGTCTCGACGCTTACGGTAGAGGAGAGGGGCGTAAGGAGCTCGGGATCTTCTTCGCCTATTTTCAGGATCTCGGCGGCCCTGACGCCGTAGAGCTTGAGGAGCCTGTCGCTGAGCACCTCGGGTATGGTGCTCGCGGCTTTGAAGCCTGCCGCGAACGCCTCGAAATCAGAGGTCTCGCTCCCCGGCAAGGGGACCTTGCGAGACTTGCTCTTGGGCGCTTTCCGATCCAGCTTCTTGAAAGCGGCATCGACCGTCTGGCGGCTCAGGTTCAGATAGGTGGTCAACTTGCCACCGACGACGGAGAGGAGCCCCCCTACCTGCGGCAACTCGGCGCCGGATCTCTTCATCTTGCCGCCTGCAGCGGAACCTCCCTTTGCATGGTCGAAGACGACGTGGCTCCGGGTGACTCCGCCTGTCTCACTTTCAGGCTGATGGGGCAGCGGCCTAACTCCGGCGTAGGTAAACAGCACGTCATCTCGGGAGAGTCGCGCCCTGGGGATTACGTAGTTTGTCTCGTCGAGCAGGTATTGGATCTCCTCCTCGCTCGCCGTAACGTAGTCGAGGTCTCCCTCGTAGCGGAGGTCGGTCGTGCCGATCAGGTACCGTCCGTTCCACGGCACGATGAAGTATGGCCTGCCGTCCTTGCGCGCCTCGACGTAGAGGGCCTCGCCCTTGGGGGCGCCGGGGAAAGGATCCACTACGAGATGGCTGCCCTTGGTGCCGCCCATAAAGCGCTCGTCGTTCTCGTCGGTACCGTGTCCTTCGAGATCAGCGAGGACCTCATCCACCCAGGGGCCTGCGACGTTCGCCGTAACGGGGGCGCGGGCCGTGTATCTCTCGCCCCCCAAGACATCGGTGAATTCCACGCCCTTCACGTCGCCGTTCTCTAAGATCAGGTGCTCTACTTTCGCGTAGGTGATGATGGTCGCGCCGTTGTCGCGGGCCGAGATGGCGTTCTCTACGGCGACCCTTTCTGCGTACTCCACCTGTGCGTCGTAGTAGAAGGCGGCCGCTTTCAGGCCTTCCGGGTTGAGGCCTGGTTCGCGATCCTGGACCTCCTTGCGGCTTAGCATCTTGTGCCTGTCCATACTCCTGTCGTAGGAGAGCACGTCGTAGACGGTCATGCCTAGCCTTATCATGAGCGGCCCTCGGGAGCTTCTGTCGTAGATGGGAACCAGGAAGCCGAGCGGCCTTACCAGATGCTGCGCGATGTGCAGTATCGCCTCTCTATCCCTCAAAGACTCTCTTACGAGCGCGAACTCGTAGTGCTCCAGGTAGCGCAAGCCGCCGTGGATCAGACGCGTCGCCCACTGCGTCGTCCCGCTGGAGATGTCGCCTTTGTCAAGGAGCAACACCCGCAAGCCCCGCATCGCGGCGTCACGGGCTATGCCTGCGCCGTTTATGCCGGCTCCGACCACTATCAGATCGAAGGCTTGCCTCTCGATGTCCTGCGGTATGTGTGATGACATCTCTATCCTTTCCCTGCTTTGCTTTCTGGTTCGCCCTCGAAAAACGTACTCCAGGGCATGTCCAAAGGCTCGTCCAATCCGACCACGGAGTGCAGGTGGCGCATCAGTGGAAAGTCTTCGGGCCCGATGATACCGCGCTCGGTAAGCTTCGGAAGCGCGCCACCGATTACATCGATGGCCGCCGCCCCTTCGAGCGTCACCCCCGGCATCCGCTCGCGAGCCTCGGAGAACCGCAGCCCCGAGCCGACGAGCCGCCCTACTTTCACGTTACGTCCTCCCATGCTGGTGACGAACATATCCCCAACCCCCGCCAACCCGTATGGTGTCTCACGCTCGCCGCCGAGCAGTTCCATGAACCGCCCCAGCTCCCGCGTCGCCTGGCCGAAGAGCGCGGCCCCGTAGTCATAGTTGCGGTACCGTGCCTCCGATTCGTCCTCACGGTCGAGTATGCCCTCCATGAAGCCGGCCCCGAGAGCGTAGCAGTTCTTGGCCGCAGCGCACACCTCGACGCCTATGAAGTCGGTCGAGGTCCACACATGATAGTAGGGTGTACGGAAGAGGCCCGCCATCTCCTCCAACACGCTGGCGTCGCGGCCCGCGAAGACCACGCACGTATCCCGCCGCATGGCGACCTCGCCAGCGATGGAGGGTCCGGCGATAGCCGACCAGGACACCTGCTCCCGCAGCCCCTCGGGCACCTCACCGGCGAGCACCTCGGGGAGGATGCGCAGGTCGCCGCTCTCCTTGGCCTCCATCCCCTTGGCGATGGAGAGGACGTGCATGCCTGGCCTGAGCAGCGAAGAGAGCTGCCCACCGGCCCAGCGCACACCGAACGAGTTGACCCCGCTCATAATGACGTCGGCGCCATCGAACGCCTCCTCGGCCTCCTCGAGCTGAAAGGCCCTGGCCGCCCGGGGGACCTCCAGGTCGAGGCCAGGATGCACGCCTGTTTCCTTGATGCTGGCGATGATCTCACGGTCGAGGTGCGTGCCGATCAGGCGTACGTCGTGGCCGTTGTCCGTGAGCGGGAAGGCGAGGGCCGTGGCCATTATGCCGGAACCAAGAACGCTAACGGTCGTCATGCTTCGTCCGAACGTCGGAACGAGCCGGCCTCCCGCGTTCCGTCAGCCCTTGCTTGCGAGGCTGCGGCACGGCCCCAGAAACCATCTGGCGCGAACAATTCGTCCACGCACTCCTCGAGTATGCCGGCCTCGAAGGCCAGGTCGAGGACGGTATAGCGCTTGCGGATCGTTCGCGCCCGCAAGTACGTTGCCTCGAAGTCCTCCCAGCGGAGCCCGATCTCGACGGGCACGGTAGGACAACCGGCGGCCTGTAGCATCTCTCTTATCTGTTCGGCCGGCATCAGCTGCACTCTAACCTTCTCGCGCAGTCCGGGCCATACGTCCCGAAGCAATTCCAGCCTCTGCGCGAGTTCGCCGGCACTGATGTATTTGGCGAGGGTCTGCTCGACGGCGCCTCTCTCCAGGTCCGGGCTCGTATGCTGCGCCCGGACAGATCGTTCCATCGCTTCCCTGGTGTGCCAGGAGTCGCGGAGCGCCTCGATGTCGAGGTCGCCCAGGTCGCGTTCCAGTATTAGTTCGTAGAGCGCGGCGATGGCCACCGTGCCAACCCCTACCTTGAAGCCGTGGGAGAGGGGAGTTCCTCTGTGACCTTCTCCGTGTCCCAGGCCTTCCATCTCCCACAGGTGGCTGAACTGGTGCTCGGCTCCCGAGGCCGTCCTGGAGGACTGGTAGGACTGCATCCCGAGGCCGGACAGGATCAGACCCTCCATAAGTCGCTCGGTAGACTCTTGATATCCGGCGCGCAATTCTGCCGGGCTGTCCGTCCACCCGCGTAGATGGTCCTGCACCAGCGACCAGCCCGTAGGGTCGATCTTCTCGACCTCCAGGGCGTCGGCGATCAACCAGTCGGCCCCCGATGTCACCTTGCCGAGGAGATCCGCGTACCCCGAGGCCGTCATGTGCCCGGGGGCATGCTTCAAGACTTCCAGGTCAGCCACCACAGCCCTGGGAGCGGGGCAGGACAGCGTCTGCTTCAACCCGTCTTTCTCGATCGAAGCGCCGAACGCCGTGTAGCCGTCCATCGACGCAGCGGTCGCGAAGCACATATACGGCCTCTCGCACTCGTGGGCGGATCTTTTGACTACATCGTTTATGGTTCCCGACCCTACGGCCACAGGAATCGCGTCGTGCTCCCGCAAGTAGCCCCTCAACTTCTCGATGTTCGAGTACTCGGCGTAAAGGGGCGGCTCCGCCGGAAATACGTAAGGCTCTATCATGGTGTGCCAGGCTCTTTCGAGCCGCCGCTGGACCTCTTTGCCTGCGACCTCGAAGGTGTTCCCGTCGGCGACGACAACCGCAGGACTGTCACCGAACCCCTCCCTGAAGACGCCAGGGACGGAGGCGCCCGCCGCGATGTTCACGTTCTGTGTGTCTGTTGCCTCCCGCAGGGCTGCCTCTATGCGCCGTTCACCCATATGATCTACTCCCCTGCCGCAGGCGTTCCGCCGGCGACGTGGCGCTCCGTCCTGTGCATCAGCTCCTTCATCTGCGGATATGCTTCCATGTAGCGGTCCACGTAGAACCTGTACTCTTCGTGGCGCCCTGGGTCGGGCTCGATGGTATCGGCGGTGTGTACCATGTTCTCGGCCGCGGCCGGGATGTCGGGGTAGATACCGGCTCCGACGGCGGCCAGCATCGCCGAGCCGAGCACGGGACCCTCGCTCACTCTGGTGAACGAAATCGGCACGTTCGACACGTCGGCGTGCATCTGCATCCACAGGTCGCTCTTGGCCGGTCCACCGGAGACGACGTTGAGCTTCGGCTCGAAGTCCTGTCCGCGCATGGTGCGCAGGATGTTCTCCGTGCCGTAGCAGATGCCCTCGATGATGGCGCGGAAGACGTGTCCCGGGGTGTGGCTCAGGGTCAGTCCCCACATCATGCCGCGCGCCAGGGGATCGGTATAAGGGGACCTGTTGCCCTGAAAGTAGTCGAGCACGATCAACCCGTCCGAACCGATGGGCACATCGCGCGCCAGCTCGGTCAGGACGTCGTAGGTGTCCACGCCGCGCTCTCTGGCCTCGGCGGCCGCGTCGCCCGCGAATTGGTTCTTGAACCAGGCCACGATGGAGCCCGTAGAGGCCTGCCCGGCCTCTACGGTGTACTGGCCTGGGATCATGGCGTCCGTGTAGGCGCCCCAGAAGCCTGGATCGTGGATGGGTCTCGCGGTCTGCCCGATCATGACGTGCGAAGAGCCGGTGATAAGGGCCATCTTCCCCGGCTCGACCACCCCGAGGCCGATCGCCCCGACGTAGGCGTCTACTCCCCCCTCGGCTACGGGCGTGCCCGCCTTCAGGCCGAGTTCCTCGGCCGCCTCCTTGCGCAACTCTCCGGCGACCGTGCCGAGATCCAGCACGTCGTTGGGAAATTTGTCGAGCAAGTCTCCGGCGTCCACCGCATCGTAGAGGCTCTCGGGGTAGCCACCTTCGTCGCGGTCGTAGTAGTACTTCGAGCTGGCTATGTTGATGGAGGATGTCCATTCGCCGGTGAGGCGCTGGATCAACCAGTCGCAGCAGTCGCAGATGTGCCTGGCGTCCTTGTAGACCCCTGGCTCGTTCTCCTTGATCCAGAGCGCCTTCGGCAGCCCCCACTCGGCTGAGACGGCCCCGTAACCGTTGTACTTGAGGGCATTGTTGCCGGTATCGGCGATCCTGTCAGCCTCCTCGGAGGAGCGCACGTCCATCCACATTATGGCCGGACGCAGGTGCCTGTCGTTCTCGTCCATGGCGAGTACGGTGCTGCTCATGGCGTCAACCGAGATGCCCGCGATGTCCTCAGGGGAGATACTGCTCGCTTCCATCGCGCCTCTCACCGCCGCAACCAGGGACGACCACCACTCCTCGGGGTCTTGCTCGGCCCAGCCAGGGCGCGGATGCGTGAGCGTATATTGCCGTTCGCTAAAGACGAGCGGCGTCCCTTCCGGGTCGAAGATGCCGACCCTCGCTCCCCCCGTTCCGAAGTCGATGCCAAGGAGGTAAGGACCCTCGGCCACTACTGCGCTCCTCTCTCGAAAGGGGTCATCCTGGCGTATAGCGAAGAACCTCTCATCCATCCTCCCAGCCGAACTCCTCCCACAGATCGCGTGGGACGAGATGATCTATCCTCTCCAGCGTGTAGTCGGGCAGGTTCTCCACCGGCTCCCCGGCCAGGTCCTTTTCGGTCGTCTCGCCGGTCAGTACGATGGCAGAGGGCATCCCCGCGCGTTTCGCCATCTGGATCTCCGTGTAGAGCCGGTCGCCGCTCATCACACATTCTTTAGCTTCGAGCCCGATCAGGTCAATTATCGTCTCCAACATGATGCGGTCAGGCTTGCCCACGTTGACCTGGCACTTCGTCCCCGTACACGCCTCTATGGCCGCGACGATCGCGGCCGCGTCAGGCTCGCCCCTGCCACCGGGAAAAGGACAGTAACGGTCGGGGTTCGTGGTGACGAGCATCGCCCGCTCGTAGAACCAGATGGCGTCGAAGGCGATCTGGAGCTTGCGGTAGTCGAACCCGCGGTCGTAGCTCGCGATAACGATGTCGATCTCCTCTGGGTCCTCAGACATCCTGATCCCGGCCTCAGAGAGCGAGTTCTTTAGCGGCTCCTCGCTTATGGGGAAGACCGTTGCTTCAGGGTAGTTCCGAAGCAGCCACCCGGTCATGGTGACGACAGTATTTACTATCTCGGAGGCCGGCGTCTCCAGGCCAAGCGTGCCGAGTTTCTCCGCGTACATCTTTGGGTCTTTCGTGGGGTTGTTGGAGAGGAAGACCACACGTTTGCCGAGCTCGCGCAGCTTCAGGACCAAACGCTTCGCGCCGGGGAGCAGCTCGTCTCCCAGGTAGATGGTCCCGTCGAGATCGAAGACGTAGCCCTCGTACAACCTATCCGGCGCTTCAGGCCCGCCGGAGGACCTGGCCTCGCTACGCTGAACCATGCAACCTCCTCCACTCTCTCCCACCCGCAGCGCCCTGGAAATTCCTCGCGACCATCTTACCGGGCATGGGCCGTCCGAAACAGTGACATCTCATTCGTATATCCCTTGAGAACCATGTCTCCGCAAACTACACGGTCTCTTACATAAGGTCATTGTATCTAATGATACTGACACCCCGACGGCTATCGGTGAAGATCTTGGGGCGTTGGGACTTCGCCGCCCTTTATTCGGATGAATGCTTGGGAGAGGAAAAGGAGGAGAGGGATGCGTGCTTTGCTATGCCACTGCCACCATCATCTGGAAGCCGAAGACGACGATGCGCTGTGTGCCGTGGTGCGAGAGCACTTGATCTCGAGGCACCCTGCCCTGGAACCTTCCGAAGATCAGGTGCAGGAGATCGTCTCGACCCGCGCCTACTACATCGAGTACACCGCAGAGGAGTTCGTCTTCGAACCCTACCATAGTGGGTAGGGTGGCGGACCATTACGGGGGACAGCGGAGGCTATTCTGGCCTGAGGGCCTGGAGGAGATCTCCTCACCCCGACCGTGGTGGCGTTCGCTGCTCGGCGGGGCTACAGTGGAGTAAGTACCCACGGACTCAATGGACCTGTCCGCCGGTTATATCGCGGGCTGTGATCCAACCATTGGAGAGCGCCTTCCTCACCGCCTCACCGCGAGAAGAGACCCCGATCTTGGGATATATGTTGGCCAGGTGGCGCTTTACGGTTGCTTCTGAGAGGTGCAGTGCGATGGCGATCTGGTGGTTGCTCATCCCGCGGGCGACCATGAGCAGTACCTCTAGCTCCCGCTCGGAGAGCCCGTCGGCCTCAGCCGAGACCCTGAACGCCTTTGGAGGGGCGACTATGACGACGTCCTTATCGGGCCCGGTGGGGCTGTTTGCGGCGGTGTGAACGGCCGTGTGCAACTCCTCCATGGTGGCGCTCTTTACCAGGTAGGCTACGGCCCCGAGCCCGATCAACTCGCGCACCAGCCTAGGGTCGTCGAACATGGTAACGATAACCACCCTGGGAGGCGGAGAGTTCTCGAGCATGCGTTCCATCGCCTGCTTCGCACCCAGGACCGGCATCTCCACGTCGAGAAGCACCACGTCGGGCCCCAGCTTCTCGGCGAGGGCGACGGCCTCCCGCCCGTTCCCCGCCTCACCGACAACCTCTATCTCCTCGTCGGTGGAGAGCATCTCCTTTATGCCCTGGCGGAACATGGCGTGATCGTCGGCCAGCAGCACCCTTATTCGCTTGTCTGCCAACCTACCCTCCCCCGTTCCGAAGCGGAAGACGGACTCGTACTCCTGCGGCAGCCTGAGTGCCTGACGGCGTCGCGAACGAGGTGCGTTAACGAGTTGTCAGCCAATTCTCCTCCTTGCTGGCTGCCTCGCGGGTGTTCCTCTGATGCCACAAGCCCAATCCCCGAAAAAACGACCCCTGCACGCAGGGCACCGCCATGTATTTTACAGTGCGATGGACGCGACCGCGACCGCGTGGCCCGCTTGCCATAGCAGCTTTTGTCAACACCAGGCCTTCTTGCTGCCTGTATCGTCGGCGGGCCTTCTCTTGCATACTTCGGGCCATTTTTCCCGCCTGGCGTCATCTAGAGCTTATGGTGCGAAGGTGGACATGCTATTAGTAGTGAGATGGTTGGCAGCGGGCAACTTCGCGCCGCGGAGGGTCTTACCTGGCGGGTCACTGCAAAGGGAATGCGAATGGACGGTTTCCACAGTTTACAGAAAGAAACAGAGGCCCACCCGAGGGAGAGCCAGGACTTACTAGATGGCAAGTGGCTCGCGCCGTTTCTCCTGCTGTACGTGCGGAGCGGGGACGCCCATGTCGACAAACTCGCCGAGAGACTCGGCGGCCTGGGCTTTGGCGCCGTCACCCCTGCCAGGATACACCGGACCCTGCGAAAGATGAAGACAGAGGGGCTTGTCGCGGAGGACCCTATCGTACAAGACGGGGGCCTTCCCGGGTCAGGGGCTGAGAGGAGCAGGTACGGGCTCACCGTAGCCGGCGAGTCCTATCTACATTTTTGGAGCGATTCTCTGGAGCAGTATGGGAAAGAGCTGGGCCACTTTCTACACGTGTACAGGGGTAGCCGGGATGCTCACACGAGTCCGGCTACGGCTAGTACCGACAGCGGGAGGGACGGACGGGATGGGGCTGGCACGGTGTTCGTCCTAACATCGTCCGGCCTGCGCCACATAGGCCTCCGGCCTGGGCCGGCGCGCCCGAACGCCACCGGTAGAGGGTTTCTCGGCTACCTTCAGGAGGAGATCTTCTGGAAAGACGTCCTCGAGCTGGTCCACGAAGACGACCTGCCCCTCCTCTGGTTTCTTGTCTCCCTGGTCATGGAGGAGCCGGGAGCCTCGGAGAGCGTCGAGGTCCGTTTCCGCGATGCATGGGGAGATTGGGTCCTCATGGACGTCTGTGTGCTGAACGTGCTCGAGGCCCCCACAGGCAACGACACGGGACTTCTCGTTGCGAACGTGCGCCAGACGAGAGAAAGCACTTCTTGGAGCGCAGATGCAGAGCGGGAGCCGGCGGGCGCTTCGTTAGAGCAGTTTGCAAAGAGGTCGTAACCTCTTTGCAAGCAAGTCAGCAAGCCGTCCGAGGCCTCACTGGGCTGAAGTCCTGAGAGCCGCCATCAGGCGTGCTGAAGTGCTGACAAGCGAAGGCCGTAAGGCCTGAGCGTGCTGAAATGCTATCCTAGGGGTGAAGGTGAGGAACGTACCGATACTGGCTTCCGACGGCAGGGCGTTGATCGTAGCGATGGACCACGCGCGCACCCACGGGGCTATCGAGGGGCTCGAGGACCCTGGGGCCGTGATCGAAGCCTGCGTAGATGGCGGGGCTGATGCCGTTATGACGACTTTCGGCGTGGCGAAGCGTTACAGGGAGCAACTCGCAGGCCGCATCCCCACCATTCTCCGCCTGGACGGCGGCCCGAGCCTCTACCGCGAGGACTGGCTCGCCTACACGGAGTGGAGCCTTCTACATTCCGTCGAGGACGCCCTCCTCCTCGGGGCCGACGGGGTCGTGCTGATGGCGTTCGTAGGTATCCCAGTCGAGCTGGAGACCTACCGCGCCGTCGCCAGGGTAGCGGGCGAGTGCCTGCGCGCCAATCTGCCGCTCGTGGTAGAGGCGCTGCCGTGCCCGGGCGAGCGCATCCCCGACCCTAGGGCGCCGGACGCGATGGCCTCGGCCGCGCGCATCGGCTTCGAGCACGGCGCGGACTTCGTCAAGTCCTATTACACGGAGGACTTCCGCAGGGTGACGGAGAACTGCCCCGTGCCCGTCCTGATCGCCGGCGGCCCGAGGATGGAGACCGCACAGGAGACGCTACAGGTCGTCCAAGACGCCACAGAAGCTGGCGCCGCAGGCGTCGTCTTCGGCCGCAACATCTGGCAGAGCGGCGACATGCGAGGCATGATCCGCGCCATGAACAGCATCATCCACGAAGGCCGCCCCGTGGCCGAGGCGCTAGCCGAATCAGATCTCGCATAGTGTGTAGAGAGGTTGGGGCGAGATGGCATCGGGCTACCTGATTTCGAAAGGCTCTACCACCCTGTGAACGTGGAACCGATCCTGATCGGGGCCGACGTCGGCACGACGAACATCAAGGTCGTGGCATTCGACAGGAGCGGCAGGGCGGTGGAGGGGGCAAGCTCGCCGACCCCGACCCACTTCCCCAAACCGGGCAGGGCCCACTACGACCCCGATGAGTTGTGGAACTCCTTTGCGACGACCCTGCGCCAGGTCACGGAGAAACTCGAAGATCCCGGCCGCGTGGCGAGCATAGCCGTTGCCAGCATGGGTGAGGCGGCCGTGCCACTCGACTCCAGCGGCCAGCCCACCCACGATATCATCGCCTGGTTCGACGGGCGAGCGGGACCGCAGGCCGAGTGGTTGGGCCGCGTCGTCGGACAGGACCGTCTCTTCGGCCTGACGGGCCTCTCGTTGCAGCCCATCTTCGGCCTGTGCAAGTTGCTGTGGCTCAAGGAGAACGAACCCGATGCATACTCGCGCACCGCCACCTGGCTGAACATGGCCGACTACATGGCCTTCCGCCTGTGCGGCGTCGCCGCCACGGATTACTCCCTGGCCTCACGCACCCTGGCCCTCGACCTGCATGGGTTGCGGTGGGCGGGGGAGTTGCTCGAGGAGGTGGGTATCTCCCCGGATCTCTTCGCCCCCCTCCGAGGCGGCGGCTCGATCCTCGGTCCCGTGACCCCTGGCGCTTCATCCGCAACAGGGCTACCAGAGAGCGCCGGCGTCGCGGCCGGAGGCCACGACCACGTCTGTGGCGCCCTGGCCGTCGGTGTCACGCAGAAGGGCAAGATGCTCAACTCGCTCGGTACTGCAGAGGCGATCTTCCTGCCGCTCGAGCGCCCGCTCACAGACCCCCAGGTCGGGCATCAGGGTTACACCCAGGGAGCCCACGTGGCGGGCCAGTACTACGTCTTTGGCGGTCAGTACACTTCGGGCGCCAGCGTCGAATGGTTGCGAGAGGCCCTTGGCGGAGTTGACTACGACACCTTGATCGCCGAGGCCGAGGAGGTCCCGCCGGGATCCCTTGGCTCCTTCTTCCTGCCGCACCTGCGCCTCGCAAACCCGCCGTACGACGATCCCGCAGCGAGAGGGGCGTTCGTCGGCCTCAGCACGGATGTCAAACGCGGAGCCCTCTTCCGGGCCGTCCTCGAAGGGTTGGCTTACGACTCCCGCAACTCGCTCGAACCGCTCCTCGCCCATTCCGGGCTTGACAGGTTGCTGGCCATCTACGCCATCGGCGGCGGCACCCAGAACCGTCTGCTAATGCGAATCAAAGCCACCGTCTCGAACCAGACGATAACCGTAGTCGGGGTAGAGGAGGCGACCTGCCTGGGGGCCGCCATCCTGGGCGGGATTGGCGCCGGCGTCTACGCCAACGTTCCATCAGCCCTCGAAGTGTTGCGCTACGCCGAGAGCCCCGTCGAGCCGGCCCCGGAAGAGGTCTCGTTCTACGACGCCGCCTTCCGGAGGGTGTACAGGAGGATCTACCCTAGCCTCCGTGGTGTGCACCACGAGATCCAGGCCCTGCAGAGTCAGCACTTCGGCTAGTCAGCACGCTTCGGCCTTTAAGGCCTCCGCTTGTCAGCACGGCGCTTCGCGCCTTGTCAGCATTTCAGCAATGACCTGCGCATGCGAAAGTTGAAATGCTGACAAGCGCCCGACAGGGCGCGCTGACATGCTACCTCGTAAACCACCGCTGCCATTTGTACCAGGGCACAGATACCTCCACCATCTCGGCTGGCCATGCCATGCTTACCGCGCGGCGGCCCTCCTTCGTCGAATTCCTGTATTCCTCCTCGATCGCCACCCTGATGATTATCTCACCCGTCTCCGTGGTGAGCGGTCCGGAGACGGCACGGAATCCTTCGATGTGCGAGCCGTCTTCGGACAG
>DATDKO010000087.1:0-2668 GCA_036519935.1 Rubrobacter sp.
TGGCCTTCGCCTTGAGCCTCCCCTCGAACGAGGCCCCGATGATCGCCAGCGACGCAGGCACCAGCAGCGCCCCTCCTACACCCTGAACACCTCGGGCAGCGATGAGTTGTGCGGGACCAGGGGCGAGGGCGCACCAGACCGAGGCTACGGCGAAGATCGCCGCGCCAAGGACGAAGAGGCGCCGTCTCCCGAAGCGGTCTCCCAGAGTCCCTCCTACGAGTAAGAGTGCCGAAAGCACCAGGGCATAAGCACCGTAGGTCCACTGCACCTCCCGCACGTTGGCCCTAAGATCTGCCTGCAACGCAGGGAGGGCAACGTTCAATATCGTGCTGTCGAGGAAAGCCATGCCCGAGCCCAGAGAGGCTGCCGCTATTACCCAGGGGCGCGAGGAAGGTTGGCACGGCGACGAGGTCCTGGTGCCGTGAATAACCCCTATGTCGCAAGGCTGGAGCACAGCAGGCACTATCGGGTCCTCCGGAACCGTCCCTTTGGATACACAGGCCAGAGCCACAGGACCAGATGCTCTTTCTCGTCCTCAGGCAACAACCCGTCGCGGTCTTGCCTGCGCAGTTCGATCTCCTCCACGGTGTGCATCCCCGACTCCCTTGGCGCTCTCGTTGCCATCACATGCTAGAAGTATAGCCGCGGGCTCGAGCATTTGGCGCAAGAGCGACTGTTGTCGAGAACTTACGGAGAGTAGATATTCGACAGCGGGTTGAGCCTGAATCTCCTCGGCCTGCCTCCTACAGGTCTCGATAACCCAGTCGGGGTGCGACTCGATGGCCGCGTCCGCCACCTTAGCAACCAGGTCTCCGAATGGATCTCCCTCGACCGCGGCGATCGCGTTTCCGAGGAGCTTCCCATGGAGCAAGACGTCGACCTGGCCCATTGGCAAATATGAGGTGCTCTGGCACAGGTGATCCATCAAGCGCTCGCGATGCTCTGGCCAGGCCTCACCAGCAACCTCCCGTACCCGCACAGGTAGGAGGCGAGGTTCGGGTCCGCATGGAAGGCGACAAGGGCCGCTTTGAGGGCGAGCACACGCTCTCCGACCACTAGGGCGGCTTCAGTATAACCCTGCTCGCGCAGGGCCTCTTCGAGCTCGGGCAACAGGCGGCGACGATGTGCTTGCAAAGGCCGCCCCACTCATAAGGGCAACTACACGTGGTGGTTCTTATCCGGCTCCGACCACCGGGGCAGACGGGTCCGGCGCCGGCGCCTTCGCGTTCAAATACCCGACCACGAACACGGCTCCCCATAGCAGCACGAAGCCCACTACCTGGTTCGCGGTCACGCCGACGCCGAGGACAGCCCAGTTCAGGACGACGGCCGTGGCCGGGAAGGCGAGCTCCGCGAGCGTCGCGTAGGAGGCGCGGGTGCCTGAGAGACCCCGGTAGTAGAGGAGCAAGGCGAGGAGACCCGGTATCAGGGCGAGGAGCACGACCCGCCCAGGCTCGGCGGCGACCCCGGCGCCCATCCCACCCAAGGAGCCCTGGAAAGCTACGATGGCCGCGAGCAGGGGCACGGCCAACAGGAGTCGCGCTCCGGTCAGAGCATGGAACGGCATGTCTTTCAAGACCAGCCGTCCCAGCACTGTCGAGGAGCCCCACAAGAGCGCGGCGCCAAGGGCGAGGGCCGCGGTGAGAGCTTCGGCGGAGCTATATGCCCTGAAAGGTCCGAGGTCGCCGAAGGAGATCAGGTAAGCCCCAATCACCGCCACGGCGAAACACGGCCAGTAAGCCCATTCCAACCGCTCGCGCAGCAAAATCCCCGCCAGCGCGACTGCGAACAGCGGCTGGGTCTTCTGCAACAGTATCGCAACCGTCGGATTCCCCACGGCGAACGAGGTCGTAAAAAGCAGCGTCGCAAGGGCTGAGCCTCCCCAACCGATGATGAGCAGCGCGACCCACTGCGCGGCCCCTAAGCCGCGGAAGAACCTCCATCCCAGCGCCACGGCCGGCACCGAGTACAGAAGCAATACGAGGTGTTCGAGCAGCACTATCTGGGACGGCGACGCTACCTCCAGGAGCGGTACCCGCAAGATGGCGTCCGTCCCCCAGAGCGAAGCCCCAAGGGCGACGAGCAAGACGCTAACGTAACCACCGTTCTTCCAGCCCACGCCGCTAACCCTTCTCGGGCCAGTCGAGTTTGGGAATCACACGCTCCCTATAGACCCTAATAAACTCCACCTGGTTGCGCCCGACTTTCACGGCCCGCTCTTCGGCCTGCCTTGGAGATCGGGCCCAGCGTACGCGGAGCTGGATCATGCGCGGCATCCGCGCCGTGTCTTCGTCGGGCTCTCGACGGTTCCGGTGATTTGCATCGTACCCTCCTGTCGGGTGCGTACTCTCCGTCCGATTCTACCCGTGTTCTCGGGTTTGGGGTACGGGTAGCAGCCAAACGAGATGCATCCGCGAGAATCAAAGCGGCGATGACCCTCCAGGTCGTCTTGAGATCGACCTGTCCGCCGGCTTGGCAGGTCGTCGCCGCACCACCGGCCGAAACCTACGCGGAGCCTGGTGGAGTTCGGGTCAACGAGTATCGCAGGAACAGCTCACTCTCCGCCAGATGGATGGACACTAGTTCGAGGACGGGACGGTCGCGGGCCGGGATCTCAGGACCTCTGAGCAAGGTAAGGGTCTGGGCCGCGGTTCCGCCGAGCAGTTCA
>DATDKO010000088.1:0-11222 GCA_036519935.1 Rubrobacter sp.
ACGACGAGCGGGTAACCTAGCTCCTCGGCGGCCACATCCAGCGCCGCAGAAGCCCCCATCTCGTTCATCGCTCTTCTCAGGAAGGTGCGGAAGGGGGGGGTCTGTACGCCGGCGGCGCGGAGTGCACGTTTGGCGTAGTCCTTGTCCATGCATCGGATGGACGAGAGCGGCCCGCTCCCCGTATACGGGATGTTCAGGGTCTCCAGGAGCGCCTGAACGGTGCCGTCCTCGCCGCCGGGACCGTGAAGGCAGATGAAGGCGGCATCGGGTGAGATCTCCATCAGCGTCCCCGTGGTCGACTCCTCTATGTCGAGTGGATGAACATCGTGGCCGAGGCGTTCGAGGGCGTGCTGGACGCGCCGGCCCGTGATGAAGGAGACGTCGCGCTCCATCGAATGCCCACCGCGCAGAACGGCCACGCGAGCCACGGTACTCTAACCTTCCGTGCCTGAACTGAAGCCCACCGTGCGGCTGCCGTGTATCGCGCCTTCCTTTCGGTGCGAGCCGCGTTCCAGGTCGCTCCTGAGCTCCATGCGCTCCCGGATCACCTCGGAGAGCAGCTCTATGCCGCGCCGGATCCTCTCGGGTTCCACGAACGAGAAGTTGAGCCGCATGTTGTTCTTGCCCGTCCCTGGGACGCCTCCGTAGAACCCCTCGCCTGGCACGTAGGCGACGTTCCTGGCGATGGCACGGGGGAGCATCGCGGTCGCGTCCAGGTACGAGGGGAGGGTGGCCCAGACGAAGAGCCCGCCCTCGGGATGGGTCCAGTAGACCTCTTTGGGCATGAACTCGGCCAGAGAGTCGAGCATCGCGTCGCGGCGCTCTTTGTACATGGAGGTCAGGCGCCTGACGTATGCCCTCCAGTCCGCGTTCTGGAAGTAGGAGGAGATCATCATCTGAGATAGGTTCGAGGAGCAGAGGTCGGCGCCCTGCTTGCCGACGTTTATCTTGTGCAGTATCCCCGGCTGGGCGTGCACCCACCCGAGCCTGACGCCGGGGGCGAAGATCTTGGAGAACGTCCCGAGATAGACGACCCTGTCGAGGTCTCCCTCCTCCTGCTCCAGCGCCGCGAGGGAGGGGAGCGGCTCTCCCTCGAAGCGGAGCATCCCGTAAGGGTTGTCCTCAACGATCACTAGGTCGAACTCGCGCGCCATCTCCAGGAGCTCCCTGCGCCGCTCGGCGACCATCGTAACCCCGGCAGGGTTCTGAAAGTTGGGTACGGTGTAGAGGAACTTGACGTGGAGGCCCCCTTTGCGGGCCTTCTTGAGGGTTTCGCGGGCCGCGACGGGGATGATACCGGCCCTGTCCATCGGGGCGTGGGCTATGCGCGGCCTGTAGGCGGCGAACGCATTGAGCGCCCCAGCGTAAGTAGGCCCCTCACACAACACGGCGTCGCCCTCGTCGAGGAAGACCTTGGCGATGAGGTCGAGCCCCTGCTGGGCTCCTGTCGTGACGAAGACATCCTCCTGCCTCGCTGGCGTGCCCTCCGCGCCCATGACCTCGACTATGACGTCCTTTGTGGCTTCGAGACCCGCCGTCGGCCCGTACTGCAGGGCCTGGGCTGCGTCCGAAGCGATGTTGCGGGAGATCTCACGGAACGCCTCCTCCCCGAAGGCCTTCGTGTCTGGAAAGCCGCCCGCCAGCGAGATGATGCCTGGCCGCGAGAGCGTGGCCATCAGGTCGCGGGTCGCAGCCGACTTCATGCCCTTGACCCGGTTGGCATACAGGAAATCGAATCGGTCGAGATCTACGAGCGGCAAAGGCTATCTCTTCCAGGTGGCAATGGTCTCAACGTTCCTCCAGCCGAGTCTACTCTCACCACATGCATGGACGCGACTGTATCATAAAGAATCGCCCTTATGTAGACTCTTATGCTGTGAGAGCCATCTTCGTAACCACCAACGAGCACAAGCGTCGTGAGGTACAGGAGATCCTCGGTTTCGATCTCGAGCGGGCGGATCTGGACCTGCCGGAGATACAGGCCATCGACCCTGCCGAAGTCGCGGCCGAGAAGTCCCGCGCCGCCCGCGAAGCCCTCGGTAGACCGGAGCTACCGGTTCTCGTCGAAGACTCTGGGCTCATGGTCGATGCGTGGGACGGGTTTCCAGGGGCGTTCACCAAATGGCTCATGCAGAGCGTCGGCAACGAGGGTCTGCTCAGGATGCTCGCAGAAGGCGGGGACCGCTCGGCCACGGCCGTTTGCGTCGTTGCGCTCGCTGAGGCGGACGGGACCGTGCGCACCTTCAGGGGTGAGGTGCCAGGGTCCCTGGCGGAGAGTCCGCGGGGTGCCGGTGGGTTTGGCTACGATCCCGTGTTCATCCCTGGGTGGTCTTCGATGACCTACGCCGAGATGGGCGAAGACAAGAACGCAGACTCTCACAGGGCCCGGGCGTTCAGGACTGTGCGGGAGTGGTTGAGAGGGGCGCAAAACAGGGTATAAGAGCGTGTGGAAATAAATACGAAACGCGCGGTTTTGGTATTCTGTCTTTTAGTCTGTACCTCTGAGAGGGAAGGGGCCGTTGATGTCGGCAGATAACGAGCAATCAGAAGACGGTGGCGTAGAGACCCGCGAAGACGGTGGTGCCATAGCGACCACCTCGGAGCGTCTCGTAGAATTGTACCGTCAGATGGTCTTGATCCGGACCTTCGAGGAAGCGTGTCAGAAGGGCTTCAGGCAGGGTAAGATCGGGGGCTACCTCCACGTCTACATCGGACAGGAAGCCGTCGCCACAGGTTTCTTGCAGGCCTTCGAGGAGGGCGACAAGGTTATCACAGCCTACCGCGACCACGCGCACGCGCTACTTTTGGGCAGTGATCCCAAAGAGATCATGGCCGAGCTATACGGCAAGGGGACAGGCCTCGTAAAGGGCAAAGGCGGCTCTATGCACCTCTTCGACGTCGAGCGCGGCCTGATGGGAGGCTACGGCATCGTAGGCGGGCATATACCTCCCGGGGTTGGCATCGCCTACGCCATGCGCTACCACGAGACCGACCACATCACCCAGCTCTATCTCGGGGACGGTGCGATGAGCCAGGGAGCCTTCCACGAGGCAGCCAACCTCGCGGGGCTCTGGGGCATGGAGGGACAGTGCCCTTGCCTGTTTATCGTTGAGAACAACAAGTACGGGATGGGCACCAGCGTCGAGCGCACCACAGCCATGACCGACCTGGCGGCCAAGTTCGACGCCTACGGCATCGAGCATGAGAAGGTAGACGGCATGGACGTCGAGGCCGTTGTCGAGGTCGCCGAGAGGGTGGCCGAGCAGGTAAGGGAGACGGGTAAACCCTACGCGGTCGAGGCGCTCACCTACAGGACGGCCCCCCACGGCGCAGCCGATTTCTTCGAGAAGTACCGCACCAAGGAAGAGATCGAAGAGTGGCGTGAGCGCGACCCTATCGCGATGGTCGAGTACAAGCTCATCGAGAATGACGCGCTCGACGAGGAGCAGCTCGAGGAGATAAGGGGCGAGGCAAAGGAACGGGTGCAGGAGGCCGTCAAGTTCGCGGAAGAGAGCGAGGAGCCGCCGGAGGAGGAGCTCTACACCGACGTCTACTCCGGCAAGGACGAGTATATGGGGGAGGAGTAGGCCGTGGCGGAGACGAAGACCTACCGCGAGGCCCTGAGGGAGGCGATGGTCCACGAGCTCGACAGGGACGATAACGTCGTCCTCATGGGCGAGGACATCGGCGTCTACGGCGGCACCCACCTCATAACGGATGGCCTCTACGATGAGTACGGGCCCAGGCGGATAATGGACGTGCCCATCGCCGAGAACGGCTTCACAGGCGCGGCGGTCGGCATGGCGATGATGGGGATGCGGTCCATAGTCGAGATGATGACCTGGAATTTCTCGTTTCTGGCGGCGGACCAGATCATCCAGAACGCCGCCAAGGTGCGCTACTTCTCGGGCGGACAGGTAGAGGTGCCGCTCGTGATCCGGGGGCCCAACGGCGGCGGTGTCCAGCTCTCGGCTCAGCACACGCACTCCCTGGAGAGCTTCTACGGCCACTTCCCCGGTCTCAAGGTCGTTGCGCCCGTGACCCCGAACGACGTCAAGGGCATGATGCTAACGGCGATCCGGGACCCCAACCCCGTGATCTTCCTCGAAGCCGGCGCACTATACGGGACGAAGGGCGAGGTCGAAGATGGAGACAACGCCGTACCCTTCGGTAAGGCCCGTATCGCCCGCGAGGGCTCGGACGTTACGCTCATCGCCTACGGCAGGCAGGTCAACCTGTGCCTGAGGGCCGCGGACACGCTCTCAGAGGAGGGCTTCGAGGCGGAGGTCATAGACCTGAGATCTTTGAGGCCCTTCGACGAAGATACCATCGTCGAGTCCGTTGAGAAGACGCACAGGGCCGTGGCCGTGCAGGAGCAGTGGCGGTGGTTCGGGGTGGCGAGCGAGGTGGCGGCGATCATCCAGGATCGGGCCTTCGACTCGCTCGACGCTCCCGTGGAGCGGGTGAGCGGCGCCGAGGTCCCTGGGCCGTACGCGCGCAACCTTGAATTGATGGCCTTCCCGAGCGAGAAGCAAGTTACCAACGCGGCCCGCCGGGTTCTGTACGAGGAGGAGAAGTAAGGTGCCTGAAGTCATTATGCCCAAGATGGGCGACGCGATGGAGGAGGGCACTCTCCTCCAATGGCTCAAGAGCGAGGGCGAGGAGGTCTCCGAGGGGGACCCGATAGCAGAGATCGAGACCGACAAAGTCACTATGGAGCTCGAGGCCGAGGACGCAGGGACGCTCGCACAGCTGATCGCGAGCGAGGGCCAGGAAGTGCCCGTCGGCGAGGCGATAGCGTTTATCCAGGGGGAGGGCGAGGAGGTCCCCGAGCGCAGCGAGGGGGGCGGGGAAGCAGAAGAAGAAGCCGAAGAAGGCAGCGAGGAAGACAGCGGCGGAGCGCAGGCCACAGCCACAGAGACCCAGGCGCCCGAGGCTGAGGAAGTCGACGGACAAGCTGACGGCAGGGCCGACGGGCACTTCAGGGCCTCTCCCATAGTCCGCAGGCTGGCCGAGGAGAACGACCTCGACCTCTCGAAGATAGACGGCTCCGGTCCTGCGGGCCGCATCGTAGAGCGCGATGTGCGGGCGGCGATGGAGAGCGGAACGGCCCAGAGGACCGAAGACGGCGTGGCTGCGCCGGAGCAACCGCAGCCCCAGCAGGCCGAGATGCAGGGCTTCCAGCCGGCCCGCCTGCCCGAACCGACCGAGGAGCCGGGGACGCAACTCGTCGAGCCGACGCGGATGATGCAGGTCATCGGCGAGCGGATGACCGAGTCCAAGCAGCACGTCCCGCACTTCTACGCCACCGTCGAGGTCAGGATGGACGCTGCACTGGCTCTGAGGAAACAGCTCAACGCGCAGCTCGAAGATGAGGGCATCAAGCTCTCCGTCAACGACTTCGTGATGAAGGCGTGCGCCGTCGCCCTAAGGAGCTACCCGAACCTCAACGCCCTATACACCACCCGCGGGGTCGAGTTGCACGAGAAGGTAGACATGGCAATGGCGGTAGCCCTGGATCAGGGGCTCATAACCCCGGTCATAAGGGACATAGGCAGCAAGGGCCTCGCTGCCATCTCCCAGGAGTCCAAAGACCTCGCCACAAGGGCGCGCGAGGGCAAGCTCCAGCCCGATGAGTACCAGGGGGGCACGATCACCGTCTCCAATATGGGCATGTTCGGTATCGAGAGCTTCACCGCGATTATCAACCCGCCGCAGGCCGCCATCGTCGCCGTCTCGAGCATCGCGAAGCGACCCGACTACGACGAGAACGGCGAGATCGTCCCAGCGAGCATGATGAAGCTCACCCTCTCGGCCGACCACCGCATCGCAAACGGCCGCGACGGCGCCCTCTACATGGCCGAGGTCAAGCGGATCCTCGAGAACCCCGTGATGTTGATGGTGTAGGGGCGGTTCGCGAACAGCCCTTCAGGCAACAGGGTTCAACGTAGGGGCGATTCGCGAACCGCCCTTACTGCCGGCGCCCGGCTCGCTGGGCGTGCGACCCCGCCTGCGAGGTAGCCGTTGGCCACCATCGTGATGAGTTGGTAGACGGCATCCTCGCGGGGAGAGAGGGGTCCGCGGCGGTAGCCGCGCGAGGAGACGCCCTTCTGAACTGCCTCGCAGGCGTGCCAGTCCTGGCGGTTGGTGATATCCCAGAAGTCGCTGGCGTAGGAGGGGTCGAAGCCTTCCTGCTCGACGGCCTCGCGGGAGAAGAGCCACTCGCACTCCACGGCGGTGCGGTCGGGGGCCATGGGCCTGAGACGGTGGGTCATCACGTAGTCGGGGTGGAGGCTTATCAGGAGGTTCGGGAAGAGCTGGAAGTAGTAGACCGTGCGGTCCTGTCCCTCGGTGAGGCGGGGCAGGTTGGGCGCGTGGCTCTTGCCGTCTAGCGACATGGTCTCGACACCCTCGTATAGGTCCATGGGACCCCCGATCCAGGCCCCCTCCGGCTCCAGGTTGTCGCCGCCGCTGGTCGGCGGGCTGACCTCACAGAGTTCGGGGTGTATAGAAGAGCAGTGGTAGCACTCGTGGTAATTCTCGGCCAGGATCTTCCAGTTCGCCGCTATCTGGTAGTCGTGGAGGGCGACGACGACTAGGTCCTTACAATCGTAGTTTCGGATCAAATCCTCCAGATTACCCGCGTGTTCCTCGAACGGGGGGCCTCGTCGCTGGCGTTGGCGAAGAGCCACCCTTGCCACTCCGCGACGCGCTGGTCTACAGAGTCTTCGAGGCGACCGGCGCGGCCGACGCAGACCCAGCCCCGGTCGAAGAAGTGCTCCTGCTCCCACCGGAACACGGACGCGGCGGTGTACGCCTCGGCGGGAAAAGTGCTGCTGCGGCCGAAAGTGTCTAGCGACGGTGCGAGAAGTTCGCGGGCTATAGGCGTCACGTAGTCCTCCCTCCGTGCGGGCCCCGAGGCTCGGGTGGACGGCTCTTACTGCTAGAATGCCGCAATTGTACCGGAAACGGTGTGGAATCGGAAAGGGAGTATGATGGCGCGTTACGACGCTGTGGTGGTCGGCGGGGGGCACAACGGGCTCGTGTGCGCGGCGTATCTCGCCCGCGCCCGCATGAAGACGGTCGTGCTGGAGCGGCGCCACCTGGTCGGGGGGGCCGCGGTGACGGAAGAGGTGTGGCCGGGTTTCGGGGTCTCCACAGCCTCCTACGTGGTCAGCCTGTTGTCGGCAAGGGTAGTAAGCGAGCTAGATCTCCCCAGGTACGGCTACCACGTCTACCCGCTCGACCCGGCCTACTTCGCCCCCTTCCCGGACGGCTCCGCCTTCTTGCTCTGGGACGACCCGGCGCGGGCGGCCGAGGAGATCGGGAAGATCAACGCTAGGGATGGCCGTGCGTACCTGGAATACAACCGCGAACTCGGCGAGCTCGCCGATCTAGTACGACCCCTTCTCTACAGGAGACCGCCCGATCCCGGCGTCCGTTCTCTTGCTGACGTGGTCGAGGCGCTCTCGCTCGGACGCTACGCCTTCGGGAACCGGAGGAGCATCTCGCGGCTCGTTGACCTGATGACCATGAGCTGCGCGGATTTTCTCGACCGCTTCTTCGTGGACGAGCGGGTAAAGGGCGCGCTCGCCCCCGGGGGCGTCATCGGCATGTGGGGCGGCCCGATGAGCCCCGGCTCCGCCTACGTGCTCTTGCACCACAGGATGGGCGAGATCGATGGCGTGACCGGCGGCTGGGGCTTCGTGCGCGGCGGGATGGGGGGCGTCTCCGAGGCGATTGCCGCCTCGGCCCGGGCCGCGGGGGCGGAGATCCGCACCAGCGCCGAGGTCGCCGCCATAGACGTCAAAGGGGGCCGGACGACCGGTGTCACCCTGACGGACGGTACCCACATAGGGGCCGGGACGGTCGTCTCCGGCGCCCACCCCCAGACCACACTCCTCTCGCTTCTCGGCGGGGAGCACCTCTCGGACGAGCTTGCCCGGGAGCTCGAGACCTTCAGAAACCGGAGTCCTTCGGCCAAGGTCAACCTCGCGCTCTCCGAGCTTCCTGATTTCACGGCGAGGCCGGGCAAAGAGCTCGGACCGCAGCACCCCGAGATCATGATCAGCCCCTCCCTCGAGTACCTGGAGAAGGCTTGGGACGACGCCAAGTACGGGCGCTTCTCGGAGGGGCCGATGATAGACGCGGTGATCCCCACGACCAAGGACCCGACTATCGCCCCCGAGGGCCGTCACATAATGACCTGCTTCGTGCAGTACTCCCCCTACGAGCCCAGAGACGGAAGTTGGGACGGCGGTGCGCGCGAGGCTCTGGGCGATAGGGTCGTGGACACGATCAACGAGTACGCCCCGAACTTCAAGGACTCGGTGATCGAACGCCAGGTCCTGACGCCCTACGACCTCGAGCAGCGCTTCGGCCTTATCGGGGGCAACATCTTCCAGGGGGAGATGTCGCTAGATCAGCTTTTCTCTTTCCGCCCTACCCCGGAGCTAGCGGGATACAGGACGCCCGTGGACGGCCTCTACCTCTGCGGCTCAGGCACCCACCCCGGCGGCGGGGTCATGGGCATCCCCGGCCTCAACGCCTCGAAGGTGGTGATCGGGGACCACAAGAGTGCGGAGCGAAAGCAGCGGCTCAAGGAGCGCCTGACCTCGTATTCGCGCCGCTAAACGGTCTTCTTCATCTACCTCGGCCTCCCGCAGCTGGCCCAGTACGCGCCGGGACCGCTGCAGAACCTCTTTATCCTGGGAACGGTGACGTCGGGGGTGCTGGCCCTGGGGATCAACTACGGCGCGTACATGGCGGAGATCTTCCGGGCCGGCATCCAGTCGGCGGGGCACGGCCAGGTTGAGGCGCCGCAGGCTCTGGGGATGACGCGGACGCAGACGCTGCGCCGCATAGTGCTCTCGCAGGCAATAAGGGTCATCATCCCGCCGACGGGCAACGAGTTCATCGCGATGATCAAGGACTCCGCGCTCGTCGGCATTGTCGGCACTCAGGAACTCTTTTTCCGCGCCTCGAAGATCGGACGCCAGTACTTCCAGAACCTCGAGACGCTGGTGGTGGCGGCCATAATATACTGGATACTCACCAGCATCTTCTCCTACTTCCAGGGGCGGTTGGAGCGGAGGCTCTCGAAGGGCTACGTGAGAGAAGGCGGCCCGCATGGGCACTGACCCCCGCTCGATAGTGAGCCTTCGGGGACTCCGCAAGGTGTTCGGGGAGAACGAGGTCCTGAAAGGCATAGACTTGGACATCGCCGAGGGGGAGGTCGTCGTAATCTTCGGCCGTTCGGGATCGGGTAAGAGCACGCTCCTCAGGTGCATCAACTTTCTGGAGGAGCCGACCGCAGGGAGCGTCGAGGTGGACGGTGTCCGCTACGAGGCCGGGCCGACGAGCCGCGCGAGGCGCAAGACCATACGCGAGATCCGGTCCAGAACCGGCATGGTCTTCCAAGAGTTCAATCTTTTCCCGCATCTGAGCGTGATCGAGAACGTCGTCGAGGCCCCGACGACGGTCAAGGGGATGCCCAGGGGGGAGGCCGAAGAGCTCGGGATGCGCTTTCTCGAGCAGGTGGGCGTTACGGACAAGCGGGACGAGTACCCGATACGCCTCTCCGGCGGGCAGAAGCAGCGGGTCGCCATCGCGCGCGCCCTGACCATGCGCCCCAGGGTAATGCTCTTCGACGAGCCGACCTCCGCGCTCGACCCCGAGCTGATCGGGGAGGTCCTGGCCGTGATGAAGGACCTCGCCCTGGAGTCGGGCACGACGATGGTAGTGGTCACCCACGAGATGGGCTTCGCCCGCGAGGTCGCCGACCGGATGGCCTTTATGCACGAGGGGAGCCTTATAGAGGAGGGTCCCCCCGCCGAGATGGTCGAGGGCGCTAAGGACCCAAGGACAAGGCGCTTTCTGGAGGCCGTGCTGTAGGGGCGGGTTTGAAACCCGCCCCTACGCCCCGCGAATCGCCCTTATTTTTTCTTCCCCACCTTCTTTTTCTTTCTGTTCTTGGCACGGCCGCTCTTCTTCTGGTTCTGCGGGATCTCTGGTTTCTCCTGTTCTTGCTTCGCGGCGGTGGACTCCTTCGCGGCCTCTGTAGGGGATTTGACTTCTTCTGTGTCCACGGGCTTGTGCGGGAGGACGTTGTAGATCACATAATTCTGGGTGAAGGTTATGAGGTTGGAGGTCACCCAGTAGACGAAGAGCCCTGAGGGGAACCTGGCGAGGAAGACGGCAAAGATTATGGGGAGGAACCTCATTAGCTGTTTCTGCTGGGTAGCAGTGTTCCTTATGGTCAGCTCCTGGGAGGCCATCATGGTGAGGACGTAGAGGACGGGGAGGATGAACAGGTGGTCGTAAACCGTCAGGTCCTTGAACCAGAACAGCCCACCGGTTCTGAAGCTTTCGAGCTTGTCGAAGTGCCTGATCGTGTAGTACAGGACGAGGAAGATGGGTAGCTGAATAAAGATGGGCAGGCATCCGCCGAGCGGGTTGACCTGCCGCTCCTGGTAGAGCTTCGTCATCTCCTCTCGCTGCTTCTGGACGTCGTCTTTGTACTCGGCCCGGATCCTGTCCATGTCCGGTTTCAGGTCCTGCATCCTGCGCATGCTCTTGACCTGACGGTAGGTGATCGGGAAGAGCAGTGTACGCACTACTATGGTGAGCATGACGATGGCCAGCCACCACGGCGCGCCCCAACCGTGGAAGGTCGAGAGCGTTCCCCCCATGAAGTTGAATAGCGGGTCTAGAAGGTTTCTCAAAAAGTCGAGCATGTTTCGTCGTTTCCTTTATCTAGCAGGGTGTCGTGCCGCGCGGAGCCCCGCGGGGACGGGGCGCTACCCTTACACCCAGCCGCCGAGGCCAGCGAGGAGAACGACGAGCGGGCAGAAAAGGAGTGCTATGAGGACGGGAAGGTCGCTCGTTTCGCCACGAACGCCGTCCCTTACGACCCTGGCCCGCAGAACCCATATGGGGATGCAGCAGGCGGAAGCCAGGGTGTCCGAGCGTCGGGAGATGCTGACTGTGAGCTGGCCGATACAGCCTGCCGCGCCGAACAGCGCGAGCATCGGAAAGCTATATTCGAGGTTGGCGTAGATCTCTTCCCTGGAGAAGAAGGTGACGAGCAACCCGAATAGCAAGAGCCCGAAGGCGTGGGAGAAGATCCCCCGCAACGCTCCTGTTGAGGCCACCGCACGCCTTTTCTCGAACTTAGTGCTCAGTCAAGATCTCCAACGGAGGTTTTGGCGAGGACATTCCTC
>DATDKO010000089.1:0-4891 GCA_036519935.1 Rubrobacter sp.
GACCTGCACGGAAGCTGTCCTCCATCCCGGTGGGCATGCTGGTCGAGACGTCGAAGCGGTACTCGAGACGCTCCGGCAGCCTCGCGCCGCTGCGATAGGTGACATCCATGAATAGTAACCCGCCCACGCCCGGTCCGAACAGCTTGTCGGGGGCGCTGGGAGGGTTGCCGAAGACGACGAGCCTCGAGGCGAGCTCGTCCCCGATGAGCTCGTCGACCACCCGACCGCCGCGGCTCGGGTCGAGCACCCGCACACGCTCGACAGTAAGGTTGGCTGCCGTGATGTTGGTCAAGCGCAGCTCGTAGGCGAGGTGTGCCCGGTCGTCTGTGCCAACCACGGGCTCGATCCTCCCGCCGAAGGTGTCGACCGCAAGCGGCGTAACCTGACCCGGCGGCGGATCAGAAGGCGACGGCGCTCGGTCCGGCACGGGTGCCTTCTGAGCCAACGCCGCGGGCGCCGCGACGATCGAGATCAGCGTCACCACCACAATAATCCACCGCCACGACTTACGCTCCATCGGTGTCCTCCTCGCTTGAGGCTCGCCCCGCGTCTGCATGATGCCAGCCGGTCGTGTTCGGCGCGAACTTCCGAGAACTCCGTAATGGCGAAGTTCGCAGAATTTCCCTTCCACGCACTCGAGTTAATAGAGGACAAGACAACCGTATTGTTGCCGAACAACAAACACGCATGAGCTCAGGTTTCGTGCGATGCTCACAGAAAACGGCATTCGGCGAGTAGAGTTGGTGAGAGTTTAGAAGAGGTGTATTGAGGCGGTGGCGTAGGTCGGCCTCCTTTGAGGATAGGCGTACATTCACTTCACGCACCCTCATTTCCTGAGTAGCTCCCAGTCGGCGCGCCCGCGTGAGTAGGTGAAGCGATCCTCGGTGAAGCGGAAGAGGTGACAACGCCGCTTTGGTGCGGCGAGGAGTGGGAATGGTAGGGCAGTCTCGAGAACGTCACCACTTCGCCGGGGGTTTGGAATAGTCTGAGCGCGTAATGCGGTCCGTTACGGGAACCGCCGTCTGCCTCCATCTCCTCCACACCTCTTCTACCGCGATCTCTTTCTATGCAAGCGGGCGCATATCTATCGGGCACCGCGTCACCGACTATAGATGCTACGGACCGTAGCCTAGATATCCGCATGACGAGATCACATGCCGTGAGATGGCGAGGAGACACAAAATGTTCCAACTCTGACCTGTCAATGAATGGGCGACGCCCGTTCCACCGTAGACACCGCTTTGACACCACCGGGAACGCAAAGCCGTGCAACACACAGCAAGCAACGGAAGAGGAAACTCCTAATATATGGGGGATGTGCAATGCTGCCCAATCCTAAGCAACACCCCATGGGGGATTGTGGCTCTGGAGGGCGCGGGTTCGAGTCCTGTCGGTCACCCTCCTCATTCGTGCAAATGCACGAATGAGGAGAAGCCCCCGGCGACCGAACCGGGACTTTGGCAGCAGCAGGGTCCTGCTACAAGTTTATGGTAAGGACTGAGTTCAACCATTTCCTGCTCAGGCTGCCCCTTAAGAGAAATCAGCTCAGCCTCGGGAAGGCTTCGAGTGCGTCGGCAAAGGTCGTGAGTTCCATCCTGCTATCTCGCATCAACCCAAGCACCTTTCTTGAGAGTAGCCTTTACAGGTTCTCGCCGACCTGTAGAACAACAAGAGAATCGATACGAAACCGGGCGGAATGCGCTTCGCTGTCCGTCTGCCGATAAGGCCGGTGCTGGTACGCTTCGCCAGCTCTACCTGACCGAGTGCTTGATCGGCACAGTCGCGCCGATCAAGCAACTGCACGACCTCTACGGCGAGAAGGTGCGAGTCACTGTAACCGGTTCGTTGACGCGGAACCGCCAGGCGATATACTGGCTGTAATTCTGGGGAGTAGCCGTCCGTCTTCAGGGACGGAAGGCTCGGTCGTCATTACGGAGCTCTTGCTCCCGGCCGGCCACGCGCGTTAGCCGAACGCGACGGGCGAGACCACCATATATAGGCTTGGCCGTGGTAGGTTCTCGTGATTCCCGCGGCCCGTCCATAAGAGAGGTGGCCATGTCGATCGTGCTTCCCGTTCGTAAGCGCCGTTCCGCAGCTAAGAGCGGCTGGGTCTGCCGCCCGAAGGAGCGGCCATTGAGCGTGCTCCCAGCCGTATTGGAGTTCGTAACAGCCCCTGTGTCAATTATTCTCGGCGCCTCCTTCCTTAAGCGTGAGGTGCAGATCTTCGGGCGACGATTGGGTCTCCAGCAGGGAGCCGTTGGCAGCGGACTCGCGGGTGGGGATAAGGGAGAAGACGCCGGAGATAGACCTCGGAGTAATCCGAGCACCTTTGGCCATCGAGCTGCCCGAGAAGTCATACCAAATCTGGGTGAATGCCAACGCCTCAGCGGAGCCCGCCATTGCCTACGCGCCTCCTCATACTGGATTCCTGCTTTCGCGGGGATGACGTATAAGTGGACACCGACGTGCCCGCTCGCAGCCCAATCGCGCTCCCGCTCAAATGGACTCAGTATCAACTGTGTTCTCTTGGGTCATGGACACGGATACCCTTGCTTTAGGGCACATGACCGCGATCATGATCGTTCAGAGCACCATACCCGTGACGTTCCTGGCGAGAGCTGTCTTAGCAGTCTTCTGACGGGAGAAGCGGAAGGGAGGCAAAGATGAACCGCTTCCCGAAGAAGATATTGCTGGCCACTGACGGCTCCGAGAACACGGCCCAGGCCACCAAGGCAGCGGTCGATATCGCCAGAAGGGGGGGATCAGAGATTCATCTGATCCACGTCTGGCACGATGTGCACACACCCCACGCACATGCCTTTGTAAAGAGTGAGCTTCGGCGGCAGGGCCGTGAGATCCTCGACAAGGAGGTAAAGCGGATCGGAGAGATGGGAGGAACCGTCACTCGTTCCCACCTCCGGGAAGGACGCACCTTTGAGGAGGTCATCAAGCTGGGCGATGAGCTCGAAGCTGACCTGCTGCTAGTGGGGAGCCATGGCTACAGAGGCCTAAGACGCATGCTGATGGGCAGCCAATCCGAGGACATCGTCCACCACGCGCACCGTCCGGTCCTAGTGGTGCGGCGCGGAGAGAACGTCTGGCCGCCCGCCCGGATCGTAGCAGGCGACGACTTTTCCGAAGACGCCAGGAAAGCCGCGGAGCTTGCCGCGAACCTGGGGAAGCTCTTCGGTGCCCGGATGCTGCTGCTGCATGCCGTCCCGCGGCCACCGCACGCATCCAGTGAGGCAGTCGAAGCCAAGCTGGAAGGCCGAGCGGGTGAGCTGGAAGACATCCTGCAACAGCGGCCACAAACCAAGATAGTCGCAGGCGATCCTGCAGAGGTTCTCATAGAGGGAGCGCAGGAAGGTGAGGAACCTACCCTCGTGGTAGTCGGCAGCCGGGGATTGGGGCTGGTAGGACGACTGAGGCTGGGCAGCGTCTCCACCAAGGTGGTCAGGGCAGGGTTAGGAGCGGTTCTGGTCTATCCGCCCGTGGGGGACGGTAGGTTGCGCAGATGACGGCAAGCAAAGCGCGGGACCAGACCTGGCTGACGATCTTCAAGATCATGGTCGGTATCCGCCCGAGGCCTAGCGAGCTTCGCCGGGGACGGGACCCACAAAGGGGATCGGCGGATGGGTAAGCTCCGGAGCAGGGAGCGAGGCGCCTGGCACATGTCGGAGGCGGCGGAGATACTGCGGGCACTTGGTACCAACGCCGCGTCGGGGTTGAGCAACGAGGAGGCCGCTCGTCGACTGGAAGAGCGGGGTGCGAACGAGCTCGAAGATAGGGGCACAAGAAGTCCCTGGGCGATCCTGTGGGACCAGTTCACCTCCACCATGATCGTCATCCTGATCGTCGCTGCGCTCGCCTCCGCTCTCCTTGGTGACTATGAGGATTCTATAGCCATCGCGGTCATCGTCGTGCTCAATGCGGCTTTGGGATTCGGCCAGGAGTACAGGGCCGAGAGGGCGATGGCCGCCCTGCAGCAGCTGTCTGCGCCCAGGGTGAAGGTTCGCAGGGAAGATCGGGTGCGGGAGATCTCGGCCAGTGAACTGGTGCCCGGAGACGTGGTCTTGCTCGAGGCGGGGAACCTGGTGCCGGCGGACGGGAGACTCTTGGAGAGCGCGAACCTGCGGGTCGAGGAGGCGGCCCTCACCGGGGAATCGGAGCCGGTGGAGAAGAACCCTGCGGTACTGGAGGAGGAAGACACGCCGCTTGGAGAGCGAGCCGGCATGGTCTACTCGAGCACGGTAGTCGCCATGGGTAGGGGTCTGTTCGTGGTCACCGAGACCGGTATGGATACCGAGCTTGGAAAGATTGCGGCTATGATCCAGGCCACCGACCGAGAGCAGACCCCCTTGCAGCGGCGCTTGAGCCAGGTGGGCAAGGTGCTGGCCCTTGCAGCCTTGGCCATCGTCGGAGTTGTCTTCGCTCTTGGCCTGCTACGCGGAGAGGATCTGGAGCTAATGTTCCTCACCGCCGTGAGCCTGGCTGTCGCGGCCGTGCCCGAGGGGCTGCCGGCGGTAGTGACCATCGCTCTCGCCCTGGGCGCCCACAGGATGTTCAGGCGGCGGGCTTTGATCCGCAAGTTACCTGCGGTGGAGACCCTGGGTTCGGTGACTGTGATCTGCTCGGACAAGACAGGAACTCTGACTCAGAACCGCATGACCGTGACCGTGCTCGATGTAGCCGGCCACACCGTGGAGCTGAGCGGAGGAAGCTTCGCCGATTCGAAGCCTGGACCGGACGGTGGGACTCCGCTGGCGGTCGGGGACGATCCGACGCTCGCCCTGCTTCTGGCCGGCGGCGCTTTGTGCAACGACGCCTTGCTGGAGGACCACGAGGAGGATGAATTTCGCGCATTAGGCGACCCGACCGAGGGTGCCTTAGT
>DATDKO010000090.1:0-10062 GCA_036519935.1 Rubrobacter sp.
GCATGATGGAGAGCGGAACCCCCTTGAAGGTCAATAGCCACCGATTCCTGATTACCGCGCGAAGCACGTGAGACGTGGTGGTCGACGAGCAAGAAAGGAAGCGTAGCGGCTAGCATACCGAAGTCGACCTTATTCTTCGAACCTGTACGAATGTTCAGGACAAAAACCGTCCCCCCTCCCGATGTGCGAGCCTCCTTCCCGTCGCAAGATATAAGCACCCAAGTCAGGCCCAGAGTAGGAGGAGGCTAGGGATGGTTGGGTGACGTTTCAGACCTGGCAGCGCAGCGAGGATCTCAGGCGCGAAGCAGAGACCCGGCGGCTGGCCAGGGCGCTGCGAAAAAGTAGCCCAGGACGCTCTTGGTGGTTCCCGGTTCTTTCGTGGGAACTGCGACGGTACGGCGGTAGGGTTCTCGAGTCCTTCGGAGGAAGACGCGCAGAGTGTAGGAACCATTAGGGCTGTGGGCCTGACAAAGTGAGGAGGAGTAGGATGAACGATGAACCGTTGGCGCGGATAGAGCGCGAGATCTTGCGATGGGATGGAGTCTTCAAGAAGAGGGATGAGGTCGGTCCTGGTGGGATCGGCGTTACCGGCTACAGGTACGGAGATCCCGAGACAGGAGGACCTCAGATCGGGCACGTCCACGACGACGGCCACGCCGACTTCCGGTTTCCCAGAGAGATCAGGGACGAGTTGATCCGCACCGGGCGGGCGATCCCTCATCCCGCGTTTCCGAACAGCCGGACGACGGCGAGCTACAGGATCCAGAGCGCGGAAGATGTGGCAGGAGCACTGGAACTGTTCCGCATGAACTACGAGCGAAGGAAGCAACGAAACGGTCCGGTGGAGAAGGTCGGATAGAGTAGAGTGGTAGGCATGCGGATAGTACGGGCGACGCGGTTCGGGATGGTGGGATCGTAACCGTGCTGGGAGGGGTGCCCACGGCATTTCGTCCCCTGCGCCACCGCGACTTCCGCCTGCTGTGGACGGGACTGGCGATCTCGCTGGTCGCGCTAGCATGGCAGGTGATCGGGTCTCCATGGCGATCGCCGGCCCGGCGGGCGCGGCCTTCGGGCTAACAGCCGTCTTCCTGGTAGCCGGGATCTTGCCTGGGTTTCTCGCCGTCGCGGCCATCGTGATCCCCAGGCTCGACCGCGACGAGCTCACCCACCCGCTCGACCACCCGGCCACCGACGAGACCGTCCCGGTGAAGGGCTTGTCCGGGTCCACGCAGAACGAATCGAAAGGTAGTGAACGGTGATGAAAGCGGTGTGGTTAGAGGAGTTCGGCGGGCCTGAGGTGCTCGTCGCGGCCGATGCCCTTGACCCGGTTCCCGGTCCCGGACAGGCGTTGATCGAGGTGGCGTTCGCCAACATCACCTTCGTGGAGACCATGTTCCGTGCGAGCGGTTTCGGGCCGTTCGAGACGGAGTTGCCGATGATACCGGGCAACGGTGTCGGCGGCGTGGTCGCGTCGGTCGGCGTAGAGGTCGACGAACAACTGATAGGCAAGCGGGTGGTTGCGAGCACCGGCGGTTCGGGCGGCTACGCCGAGCGCGCCGCGGTGGACGCCGCGGGGCTGGTAGAGGTGCCTGAAGATCTGGAGCTCGAGGATGCGGTGGCGCTCTTGGCCGACGGACGCACGGCGATGATGCTCGTCAGGAAGGCCGGGTTGCGCGAGGGAGAACGGGTGCTGGTCGAGGCTGCCGCGGGCGGCGTGGGTACGTTGCTGGTCCAACTCGCGCGGGCCGCGGGTGCCAGCGTCGTCGCGGCGGCCGGCGGCGCGTGCAAGGTCGAGGTGGCGCGCGGCATTGGCGTCGAGGTGGCGGTGGATTACCGGGAGCCGGGTTGGGCGGAGCGGGTAAGCGAGGCCGTAGGCGCGGTGGACATCGTCTTCGACGGGGTGGGCGGCGACGTCGGAGAATCCGCTTTCAGGCTGCTCGACCGCGGTGGCCGAATGGTCCGTTTCGGGATGGCGAGCGGCGAATGGGCGAGGATATCGGACGAGGCCGCCGCCGGGCGCGGGGTGGAGTTGATCGGCCTGTCGCGGCTGGCGCCGGAGGAGACGCGAGCTTTCACCGAGGACGCTTTGGCCGAGGCTGCGGCAGGCCGATTGCGGCCGGTGATCGGGCAACGGTTCCCCCTGGATCGGGCGGCTGATGCCCACGCGGCCATCGAGTCTCGCGCCACCGTGGGCAAGACGCTGCTCGTCACCTGAACAACGGAGATACGGTGCCCCGCCTTATAGGACTCACTACGAAAGGACTTACGAGAACGATGAAGATAACCGATGCTGACCACACCAATTGGCGGGTAAAGGATGTCGAGAGGTCACTGGGCTTCTACCGCGACGTCCTGGGTCTCGAGCCGTTCGGCCTCGACGAGTATGAACGCGGAGAGCATCCCCTCGTCTCGCTGCGGGTAACGCCTGGGTTCATCCTGCATCTGAGGCCGGATCCCACCTACGAGGCCGTCTCCACCGGGGGTTACGATCACCTCGCCCTGGTAGTGGAGGGTACGAACCTCGATGCGCTGGCCGAACGCCTCACGGACGCTGGCGTAGAGATCGAACGCACCTCGGAGAACGTCGTAGGCGCCCGAGGGCCGGGTGAAGCCCTGTACGTGCGGGATCCCGACGGCTACCTGATAGAGCTCAAGCTTTACACCAACGAGTCCGGGACTCCCCGCGCAGAATGAAGTCCGGCGGGTTGACGACGTTTGTTGAGTGGGTGTCAGGTGGCTGAAAGGCAGCCCGCGCTGGTTTGGGACTGGCACGAAAAGATGCGTAGCGGCTAACATACCTTTACGCTTGACCTCTTCGACTCCGGCGAGATCCCTCGAAAGAAATACTAGTCCAGAGCGATTGGCAGAGAGCGGCGACAGAACCAGGTTCTTCGACCGCGTTCGCGAGGGACGTATAGAGATCTGCGCGCTCCCATTCAGCATGCACACCGAAGCGTATTCGATCGACGAACTGGCGCGCCAGCTACGCTTCGCCGACGAACTACACGGGCGGTTCGATGTGCCTATAGAGACCGCCATGCAGATCGACGTGCCAGGGGCGACGATCGGCCTTCTTACTTCCCTGGTGGATGCGGATATCCGCTAGGAAATCTGCGTCTCGTTCGGGCTGCTCGGTGACGCCCGCGCCTGGGTGGGGACACATCTCGAAAAGCACCTGGAAGAGGCGAGGGTCGAAGGCGAGAACGTCCGGTTCGTCGTTCCTGCGGGGAGTCTCGTCTCCCTCGCCGTGGATCTCGAGGGGATCTGCTTCCTCGCCGAGCCGAAGGCGAGCTTCGTGACGGGAGCAGACTACAGGGTCGACGGCGGTTTGCTCGCAGCCCTCGGGGTACGCTTGCCGGAATAATCCCGCGGTCGCATAGGAGGAACCTTGAAGATAGCCGACATAAGAGCAACCACCGTAACGGTTCCATTGGAGGCGCCGATCCAGCATGCCAGCGGGGCCCACTGGGGACGCTTCGTGCGCACCATAGTCGAGGTAGAGACCGAAGAGGGTCTCGTCGGGCTGGGCGAGATGGGGGGAGGAGGGGAGAGTACTTTCGATGGTCTCAAGTCCTACCTCATTGGACACGACCCATTCGAGCTCGAGGCGCTGAGGTTCAAGATCATGAACCCTACAGCAAGCCTCTACAACAACCGCGCCCAGCTTCATGCCGCCATAGAGTTTGGGTGTCTGGATCTTATGGGGCAAAAGCTCGGAGTCCCTGTTCACACGTTGCTCGGTGGCAAGCTCAGGGATAGGGTGCCCTTCGCGGGCTACCTCTTTTTCCGGTACGCGAATGCCGAGACGGGGGAGCCTGAGATCCGAACCGTCGACCAACTGGTGGAGCATGCACGGACACTCAAGGAGGAACGCGGCTTCACCTCGCACAAGCTCAAGGGTGGCGTCTATCCGCCAGAATACGTACTGGAGTACTACCCGGCCCTCGCCGGCGCATTCCCCGAAGATACCTTGAGGTTCGATCCCAACGCTGCCTTCAGCGTCGAGGAGGGCATTCGCTTCGGCCTGGCCATAGAGGATCTGAAAAACGACTACTACGAGGACCCGACCTGGGGGCTCAACGGTATGCGGCGCCTGCGCGAGAAGGTGAAGATACCCCTCTCGACCAACACGGTGGTTATCGACTTCGAGCAATTGGCGACCAACGTACTGAATCCGGCGGCCGACGTCATCCTGCTCGACACCACTTTCTGGGGTGGGATCCGGCCCTGCGTCAAAGCCGCTGGGGTGTGCGAGACTTTCCAGCTCGGGGCAGCCGTACATTCATCGGGGAACTGGGGATACAGCTCGCTACCATGCTGCACCTCGGGGCCGTGTTCCCCAACCTCTCCTTCTCGGCCGATGCGCACTACCACCATCTGCAAGACGACATCATAGACGGAGGCAGGTTCGAGTACGAGGGTGGGTCGATCAAGGTCCCCGATGGCCCGGGGTTGGGTATCAGCCTGGACCGGGACAAGCTGGACGAATACGCAGAGCTCTACAAAGAGCTTGGAGGATATCCTTACGACAGGGACCCCGGATACCCTGGCTGTTACGCTCTGGTGCCCAAGCAGCGCTTCGCTGATCCAAACAAGCCCATGACGCCACAGATCCCCACCGGACAGACCGGTCGTTCCCCAGGCGCGGAGGCGAGGTAGAACCTTGGAACCCATACTGCCCCTTGACAGCGCTGAGGTTTCGCGGCGAAGAGCTTTTCACATCCAACCTGGGCCGGTGGCACATAACGCGGATCGAAGCCCGCTCCGAGGGCCTAGTATTGCCTTGAACGGTTCTCTTGCGTGGGGATCGAGCCCTACGGGCCTTGATCTCTTCACAGCCCCACGTATGATCTAGACAGACTAGACATCCATTCGGAGGAGCGAAGTCATGTCCTGGCAATTACAGGAAGCCAAGCAGAAGTTTAGCGAGCTGGTGAGGCGTACGTTGGAGGAGGGACCGCAGGTGGTTACGAAGCACGGCGAGGAGGTCGTCGTAGTGGTCTCGGTTGAGGAGTTCCGGCGGATGAGCAAGGACGGCGAGAAGAAGATGGACTTTAAGGAGTTCCTGATGAGCGGGCCGGACTTGAGCGTGCTGGATCTGGAACGTCCGAAAGAGTTCCCGCGGGACATCGAACTGTAGCGTCGTGAGGTACCTGCTGGATACCAATGTGCTCTCGGAGGTGCGCAGGCCGCGGGGCGATGCTGGTGTGAAGCGTTGGATCTCTTCGGTGGCTACCGAAGACCTCTACCTGAGTGTGCTCACGCTCGGAGAGGTCCGCCGTGGGATAGGTCTACTCTCTCGAAGGGATCCCGTGCAGGCCGACGTCTACGAGGCCTGGCTCGTCACCGTTCTCCGCGACTACGCGGACAGGGTTCTGCCCGTTGACGCCGAGGCCGCCGAAGAGTGGGGACGCATGAACGTGCCTGATCCCATCTCGATCGTCGACGGCCTTATGGCGGCAACGGCCAAGGTCAGGAACATGACCTTCGTCACCCGCAACACGGCCGACGTCGCGCGAACCGACGTGCGGCTTCTCAACCCGTTCGACACTTCTGAGTAAGGGCGCCGCGGGCTCCGTACTATCCCGACCAGCGCTGAAGTAGCAGTCCTCTCTCACCAAACAGGGGATCGGACTTTGGTAAGGAGAGGTCGCGGATGTTCTCCAGTACCTCCGGGCGTTCGCCTTCTTCGCCGGTACGTAGATCATAAGGTTCCTGTCCGCGCGGGTAGGCCCCAACGACCGAAAATCCACCGTTCGACCCTTTGTTGCAGTGTCCGACACCAGCCGGTATTACAATCACGTCACCCGCCTCGACTTCGACCGTCTCGCCTTCCGGACCGCCGAACACGATGCTCGCAGAACCGCTTACCATACACAGCACCTCGTGGGCGTTCGAGTGGTAGTGATGATATGAGAAGACCCCGTTCACCCAAGCGCCGCCCCAGCCGTTCTCCGCCAGCAGTTCCTTGCAGCGCGAGGAGTCCTGCTCGGAACTGTCGAGCGCTTGCGGGTATACGAGCAGCGGTAGCGTCGGGTTGTTCGGAATGCGGCCATCGTCCTCGAAGAGATATTCTCGTACTTCGATCTCTTGCGTACGCTCATCCACCTGATCCTCCCAGCGGTTTGGTTTGAGGTAAGAGGGCCAAAGACGCAGCGCTTACTATGTCAAAGGCTCACTACAGATTCAACAATATGCGCATAAAATGCGCATATTCTATGCATGCTGTTGATGACTTTGTTTTGCTCACAACGTTAAGCAACATACAAGTTTGTGAAGGTCTTACCCAGCCTTCCTACTTCTTCTCCTGGCGCGCAAGAACGCTCCCGGAGAAGACGCCACTCTTGGCACAGGCACCCTGGTCTCAAACAGCATGTCTCGCAAGCTCTCTATACGGTGGATGAGGAAAGCGAATCCTTTTTCGACGGTTTGCTCTACTCTGCCTTCTACGAGGAACGCTCCTTCGTGGTGCAGGATGTCGCCGCACCTCTCGTAGACGGAGCGGAAGATCGTCGTCTGGAGCAGGCCCCACTCGTCTTCGATCAGCAGGAAGTACACGCGGTATCCGCTCTTGGTCGGGGGGCTCTGGAGGCATTCGATCAGGCCTGCCGCGCGGGCGCTGGTGCCGTGCGGCAACTCCCTGATCCCCACGCTCGGAACCACCCCGAGCTCTCGGAGGGCATTGCGGTAAGGCACGAGCGGGTGCCTGTGGACGTTGAGGCCTAGCACCTCCCACTCCATCCTCTCTCTCGCCGTGTCCGTGAGAGGGAGATGCCCGACGCTCCTCTTCTCCCGCATCGCCCACCAGCTCGCAGGGTGCCTGAGAGGGATCTCCTCTTGCCTCCCACGCCTACGCTTCTTCGGAAGAGCCGCACTCTCGCCGAGTAGCCGGGATCTCTCCGACCCTCCAGCCAGAGAATCGAGGAAGCCTCCCCTGATGAGGTTCTCCAACGCGTCTTTTTCGACAGCCGTCCTTCCGTAAAGGTCGGCGACGGAGACGAACGGCTTTTCGCGCCGCTCGGCAACGATGGAGGAGATGGCCCTCTCAGATAGTCCCTTGCAGTAACGGAGGCCTACCCTGAGAGCAGAGCCGTCTTCTTCTACGGCGAAGCCTTCTCCCGAGAGGTGGACGTCGGGCGGGAGCACGCTGAGCCCGATCCTACGCGCCTCGTTCAGGAGCAGCCTCGGGCTGTAGAAACCCATGGGCTGGGAGTCGAGAACGGCTGCGAAGAACTCAGCCGGGTAGTGGCGCCTCATGTACGCGCTCGCGTAGGCAAGCTCCGCGAAGCTGGCTGCGTGCGCGGCGGAGAAACCGTAGACCGAGAACCCCTCCATCCACGAGAAGACCTCGTCCGCTTTGGCGGCGAGGACTCCGTTCTCCCTTGCCCGCCGCATGAACTCCAGGCGTAGCTCACGCATCGCGCCGGGTCCCCTGTCCTTGGTCATGGCGCGTCGCAGGAGGTCACCCTCGGCCAGGGTGAAGCCAGCGACGGCGTTCGCGACAGCGAGGACCTGTTCCTGGAAGACGAGGACGCCGTAGGTGGGGCGCAGTACTTCCTCTAGCTCGGGTAGGATCACCGAGTACGGCTCCCTGCCGTTACAGCGTTTCACGTAGGGGGTGACGAGGTCTCCTCTCACGGGACCTGGCCTGAAGAGTGAGATCTGGGCCACCAGGTCAGCGAGTCTCCTGGGGCCGAGCCGCTGGCTCAGGTGCATCTGTCCGGGCGATTCCAACTGGAACATCCCGGCGTTGCGCCCCGTCCTTATGAGGGCGTAGGTCTTCTTGTCGTCGGGCGGCAGGTCGTAGGGGTCAACCCTGCGACCCAGTCGCCTCGAAGCCAACTCCCCAGCCTTGTGCAGCGCCGTGTGCATCCTCAGGCCGAGCAGGTCCAGCTTCGGCAGGCCGACGCGCTCCAGGTCGTCCTTGTCGTATTGGCAGCGCAGGAGCCCCTCCGTCCCCGAAGGCTCCAGCGGCACGAGCTCCGAAAGATGGTGTTCCGCCGTCCCGAACACCATACCCCCGCTATGGGTGCCTCCCTCCTTGATGCGGCCGGCGAGCCCGGCCGAGAGCTCCAGGAGGAGCCTGTACTTCTCCGTGTCCTGCAAGGGATGACCGTACATGGCCGGCTCGACGAGCGACTCCTCCCAGCCGGAGAGGCCGGCGTAGATCCTGTCGCGGTCATGAAAGCGGGTGGGGACCTGGCGGCTGAGGGCGTCGATCTCCTGCGGAGAGTGCCCGAGCGACCGCGCCGTCACCCTCACAGCTCCCCGCAGGGACATCGTCTGGACCGTCGCCGCCTCTGCGACACCTCGACGCTCGTAGCGATGGATCATCTCGAAGCGCACCTCGTCACGCCTCACGGAGCAGAAGTCCAGGTCCACATCGGGCGGGTCCTTGCGTCTCTCGTGCAGAAACCTCTCGAAGAGCAGGCGGTTCGAGAACGGCTCTGGCTCGCTCAGCCCCAGACAATAAGAGACCAGGCTGTTCGCGGCGCTTCCTCGGCCCGTGACGGGGATGCCCTTCGACTTCGCGATCTCTTTGGCCTCGTGCGCGATCAGGAAGTACGGCGCGAACCCCAGAGCATGGATACAGCGCAGCTCTCGCCCGAGTCGCGACTTCAACTCCACCGCAGTAGGAACATCTCCCGCTCTTCTCCCGTAGCGTCTTCTGGCGCCCGCGAGCGTCAGCTCCAGTAACATCTTCCCTGCTGTCTTGCCCGGAGGTAGGATCGCCGCCGGCATGTGGACTCTGCCTGACAGCTTCACCGCCCCTGTGCACCGCCGCGCGACATCCGCAACGTTCTCCAGGGCGTCGGGATAGCCCTCGAAGAGCCGCCTTATCTCCTTACCGGACCTGAGATGCAACCGGTCGGTCGGCCTGTACTCGGGGCCGGGGAGCGCCGTGAGGTTCGCAGCAGACACGAGTACGTCGTGCAGCCTGTGGTCAGAGGGAAAGAGGTAAGCTACATCGCCAGCAGCAACGACCGGTACGCCAGCATCCCGCCCAAAGGCCGCCACTTTTCCCATGCTTCGCCGCCCGGTCGCCGTCTCGTCGTCGGTCAGTTCGACGTAGAGCCGGTCCTGGAAGACCTCCAGCAGAGAGATCAGCACCCTGGTCGCTTCTTCCGTTTGCCTGGTAAGGATCAGGCGCGGCAAGAGCCCGAACGGGACGGCTCCTGTGAGGCAGATCAAACCTTCTTTATACTTCAGGATCTTCCCCAGCGAACAGACAGGACGGCGCCGGTTCTCTGAAGATGTCCTGTAATCCGTGATGAGCCGGCATAGGGAGCGGTACCCTTGCATGGACTCGGCCAGCAGCACGACGTGCCCGCCCGCCGTCGAGACCTGGGCCCCGACGATGGGAAGAATGTCCGCTTTATACGCGGCCTCGAGGAAGCGGGGGATGCCGTAGAGCCCGTCGCGGTCCGTGAGCGCCAGAGAGGACATCCCCATCCTCGCCGCGGCCTCCACCAGCTCCTCCGGTCTCGCGACCCCGAAACCGAAGGAGAATCCGCTCCTGACGTGCAGATGGACAAAGTCGTTTAGGGACTCTCCGTTCAATCCGTCACTCCTACGAGAAACCACTCCCCTTCGTTCTCCCGCGCCAGGTCGACGATCGAGCCGTCGGAGAGGAGGACTCTCACGAGGCTCCTGTCCTTCGCCCGCTCCTCGTCCCACCACGCCCAGACCTCCCGCCAGCGGTCGAGCACCTCGAGGACGTGCCGCCTCTTGCGGCACCGTCTCCGGCCCGAAGCCCACACGATCCGCAGGCGCCCGTGGCGGTTTTCCAACTCGACCGGCTCATATCGGGCGTGTGCGGCCTGTCCTCCTCTCTCTTCCATCTCCGAGGCCCGCGAGAGCCAGGGGGACCGCAGCAGGTGGTCAAGGACCGCCAGCCTGGACTCACGGGTAGGGAATAGCGGCTCCTCGAAACCCTCGGGCCGCAAGGGGTAGCGGTGTATCTCCGAGACGCTCGCCTCCATCTCTCTCCTCCCTCCGGGGAGCGCCTGAGCCGGGGGATGAGAAACCCGCGCCTCCGGATATAATCCGGAGAGCAGGCGT
>DATDKO010000091.1:0-4025 GCA_036519935.1 Rubrobacter sp.
CAACTCGGCGCGCGTCAGGCCCGCTACTTCGCTCGGACCAAGACTCTCTTCCAACTCCTGATGGCCGCTACCGTCGCCAATCTCTCACGCTTGTGGGGATGAGGACCGGCCTCATGCGAGATCGTAACCACCCCAAGACGAATGTCTCTATACATATCTGCGCCCTGCTTGCGACACTGATCGCGATTTGCCGCTCATTTGCAACTCTGTCTCTTGATCCCAGGCTCTGGAACCAAACTTGGAGCCTGGGTTTTCGGCCACACTTCTAGTGCTCTGTTCCTCAAATACGGTACACATAGGCACATAAACTACCGTCGCTTGAGGAGGGAGAAGAGATCGTGCCGAGGCTACTCCGCGCCCGCCGTCCCGAAGACGCTGAAGAAAGGCGGAAGGTCCGCAAGCTTGCCGGAAGCCGTCACGCCCCCGCAGACTGGATCTTCCGCGCGAGTATCGTCTCCCTGAGCTGGCAGGGGTTACGCAACGCCAGGATCGCCGAAGAGCTCGGCTGTCACCCCAAGACCGTCCGGGAGCGTATCCACCGCTTCAATGCCGAGGGCATAGACGGTCTCGGAGACCGTCCCCGCGCCGGACGCAGGCCGCGCCTTACGGAACCAGAACGCTCTAAGATCATCGCACTGGTCGCCAAGAACCCACCAGGCAAGCTCCTCACCGAACCTGATGGTGTGCTGCGCGCCGAGGATGAGACCAAGGCAGCCTACTGGACGCTTAGCGCGCTTGCCGAGGCTGCTCGGGAGATAGGCATCGAGATCAGCCGCTCTCAGGTAAGGCGTATCCTCCTGCATGAAGGTCTCCGGTGGCGAAACACCCGGCCCTGGGCTCAGAGCTCCGATCCAGAGTTCGTCCCAAAAGGTCCAAGATCGTCGAGCTCTACACCGACCCTCCGCCGAACTCCACGGTAGTCTGCGTCGAGGAGCTTGGGCCGGTCACGCCGCGTGCTTTTCCTCCGGCTCCGGGATGGTCGCCGGATGGGCACCGCATCAAAGCGCCTCTGGAATACAGCCGAGGTCCAGAGAAGGTGTGGGTCTTTGGCGCTCTGCGAGTGGAGGACGGCAAGTCGCTGACGTTCACCGCGCGCTCGCGAAACTCCAAAGGCTACCTGAAGCTGTTAGAGAAGATAGAGCGATCCATTCCGCATGGGGCCATCTACCTGATCGCCGACAATCTCCAGCCTCACAAGAGTGTTGCGGTGAGGCAATGGCTCGAAGAACATCCCAGGATAGAGCATGCGTTCATCCCGAAGGGAGCAGCGTGGCTGAACCTGATCGAGGCGTGGTGGCGGCTTTTCAGGCGGCAGGCGCTAGCCGGGGTGGACTTTGCCGACGGACGCGAGATCGACAAAGCAACGAGAGTCGCTACCCGGCAGCTAAACCGGAAAGCTAGTCCGTGGGTATGGGGTCGAAAACCAGAACTGCCGCGGTACCGGAGGCGCACCTTTGTTTACCGTATTTGAGGAACAGAGCACTAGTTTCTGGTGCGAAATGCCTCAAATACGGCCGATGAGCATGTCCGCGTAGGTCGATTGTCTCTGTTCTGACGATCTCAACGTCAGGCGAGCGCCCGCGACGCTCGAACCTGGGAGATCTTGGCCAGATTGTGCACTACGATCCCCCAGCCAACCCATCGCCCCATGCCTTGCTCACCGTGGTAAGGACATCGATCCAGATCGTAGCTCCTACGCAGCACGCTTATGCGCCCCTCGATGCCAGCCCGGAACCCAAACGCCCTCTTGAACCAACGCTGCTCCTCATACTCCTTGCGTTTTTTGGTGAGCCTGCCACTCTGCGGTAGGGCCACCCGCCGTATGCCCGCCCTCTTGGCAGTCTCCTCGCCCTCCTTGGAGTAGAGTCCGCGGTCGGCGGTCAGGAGTTCCGGTGCCCGGCCGAAGCGCCGTTGGTGGCCATCGATGCTTTCCGGCAAATGCGGGTGCTCTCTTCCTGCCTCCTTAAGAACTTCGTAGCGGCTTATGATGCCCCCGTCTACCTCCTCTAGGAGCACCTTGCGACCGAACTCCCTCGGTTTTCCGACCTTGCGGCGAGTGATGATCATGGTGTGCTCCTCGAAGAGGCTCAAGACCTTCTCTGCGGCTGGGACCTGCTCCTCTCGGAGGACCCGGCGCACGGCCTGATCGATTCCCTGCTCGACAAGCGGCACATAGTGATCCAGCTTGTCCGCCAGACGACGGCTTCGTTCGTCCGCCCTCTCTCGCAGTGCTTGTCCAACGCGCTTTGCCTGCGTCAAGCTCGAGCGGGTGACCCTCACGAGCTTTTCGTATGCCTCCTTGAGTTCTTCGGCAGCCTTCTCGCCCTTGCGCAATGCTATCCGGTGGAGCTTCTTCGTCAGGCGCCTCATGCTGCGGTTGCGAATGCGGAATGCTTCCTTGCCCAAGTGGGAGGCCTCTTCGCCGAGCGCCTCTCTAGCCCCCCTGAGTAGCCGGCTTACTACCCGCACCCCGTCGCACAGCAAGCGGCTGTCGGTGGGATGGTGGACGTTGGTCTCGACGACGGTGGAGTCCACCCGGAGCTTGCGACCCCGAGTCACCTTCACAGAGCGCGCCAGTTCGACGGCGCGGTCATTGAGTGATGCGACTGTCCCCGGACCTATCTGGTTGGCCCAACGGATGAGGGTGGTGTCGTCCGGAGCACTCTCCAAATAGAGCCTACAGAACTGCCTCAAGACGATGGAATCGGAGACGAAGCGTTCGGTTTGCTCGTAGCTCCATCCATAGAGTCGCTTGAGCACCAGCATCCTCAAGATCACTTCGGCCGGGGTGGAATGCCGCCCGAGCCTTCCTGAGTTGGGGTAGCGCTTAAGAAGATCCGCCTTGAGGAGTTTGAAGAGTTCATCGTCATCGAGCAGTTGATCAAGCTGGGCCAGCTCAGGTTCGAACTCCATCTTAAGTTTGGGCACCATCTCGAAGAGGTTTATGGGATCGTAGCGATCGACAATCATGGTGGTTGGCTCCGGTCCTGTGGGTTCTTTTGCGCATAGGAATCCTACAGGACCGGCCTATTTCGCACCGCAAACTAGTACTAGAAGGGAAATTCTCGGAAGTTCTCACAATTCTCATCCAATTCACATCTTCACCCACTACACTGCGCCCCAGAGCCAATTAAACAGAAAGAGGTGATGAAGTGTACGCAAACGTTATAAACGTAAGGACGTTGGTGATTGCTGCGGCGGTCGTCGCGATGTTGGTAGCCCTCGGCGGTGCCGGGATCGCCTACGCCAACGGCGGCGACTCCGAGGAGCAGGTCACGGGCCCCGAAGCCGAAAAGGCTAAGAGCGCCGCGATTGCGGCGGTGGGTGGCGGAACCGTCACCGAGGTCGAGCGAGATGACGGGAATGGCACCGCCGCCTTCGAGGTCGAGGTCACCCGCGAGGACGGCAGCCAGCTCGAGGTGCATCTCGATGGCGGCTACGACGTCGTCGGTCAGGAACCGGACGAGGACGGACCCAACGACAACGACGGGCCCAACGACGACTGATCCCACCAGCGGATCGTGAACTATTTGTAGCTGGCCGAAGGTAGCGGAAGGGCTGAGGCATCTCAGCACGGCCCTTCCTCTTCTTGCCCTATTCACAAAGTGCGTGGAAGAGTAATTCTGCGAACTTCGCCTGTTGAGAATTCTCGGAAGTTGCTTGCCCTAGCGCACCCGCCGGGGCTGCTGCGCTGCCGCCGCTTCCCTACGCATCCTGAACGCCTGAACCACCGCCCCCACACCCCCAATGAGCATGAAGATCGCCAAGATTAACGTTAGCGTCGCCACCCCGATCAGGGGGTTGATCACCAAGAAAAGACCAAAGAGGATGCCCAGCACGGACAAGGCCCCCATGCCCCAACCGCCCCCTTGGAAAGCGACTATCAGGCCCGCACCGCCCTGAAGCATAGCCAGGAACCCCACTAAGATAACCAACCACGTAGAGGCTAGGGTGGTGCTCCACAGGGGGTTGCTGAGTATTGCCAAGCCAGCTATGAGGCACAGGATCCCGGCGGCTAGCTTCCA
>DATDKO010000092.1:0-7353 GCA_036519935.1 Rubrobacter sp.
GCTTCTAGAGAGAGCGCGGCCGTCACGTCGAAGGCGTCGAGCAACTCGGCCACGTCCGCGAGGACGAGCGAGCCGTGGCCCATCGTGACCCCGTTCGCGCTTATGAGCGCGAGCCCTTCTTTGGCTTTCAGGCGTACGGGCACGAGGCCGGCGGCCCGCAGGGCTTCTGTACCAGGCATTCTTCGCCCCGCGTAATCCGCCTCGCCGCGTCCGATCAGGACCTGACCGATCTCTGCCATCTCGGCCAAGTCTGCTTGGCCCACCGAGCCGCCCGTGCGCACGATAGGATGGACGCCTGCGTTCAGAGCATCGAGGAACGCCTGTATGAGCTCGGCCCTTACCCCGACGCCGCCCTTCGCCATGCCGTTCGCCCGCGTGACCATCATCGCCCGCACGACCTCGGTGGCTAGCTCAGCACCCTGGTGCGTGGTGTGGCGGGTGACCAAGCGTACGGAGAACTGCTCCAGACCCTCGAAGGGGATGCGGTACCGAGAGAGCGAGCCGACACCCGTGTTCATGCCGTACACCAGGTCTCCGCGCTCCAGGACCCTGTCCACGACGTCCCGAGCCCGCCTTACGCGCTCGAGGGCATCGCGTGAGACCCCGACGCGGGCGCCGCGCCTGGCTATGTGGACTACGTCCTCGATAGAGAGATCGTCACCTGTGAGCGTCACGGTTCCGGCTGTCCGGTAGGAGAGCGTCAAGGAGTCCTCCTTCGCCACCATACTACTCCTCATGCTGGACTTTTTGAGTAGCCGGTGCAAGACTGAATCCTGATTTCACGGAAGGAGATCCTATGCCGGATACCACAGAAGCTCCTACCATCCGCGCGCCGCGAGGGAGGGATCTCACCTGCAAGGGCTGGCACCAGGAGGCAGCCCTCCGCATGCTTATGAACAACCTCGACCCCGAAGTTGCAGAACGCCCCCAAGACCTGGTCGTCTACGGCGGGACGGGCAAGGCCGCCAGGAACTGGGAGAGCTTCTGGGCCATCGTCAGTACCCTGCAAGGACTGGACGATGACGAGACGTTGCTGGTCCAGTCAGGAAAACCGGTGGCCGTCTTCAGGACACACCCCTGGGCGCCGCGGGTTCTGATCGCCAACTCCCTCCTCGTCCCGGAATGGGCCGACTGGAAGACCTTCAGGGAACTGGAGAAGGCCGGACTCACGATGTACGGCCAGATGACCGCGGGGTCATGGATCTACATCGGCACCCAGGGCATACTCCAGGGCACCTACGAGACGTTCGCCGCCGTCGCCGAACAACGCTTTGGGGGAACGCTGCGCGGCCGAGTCTGCCTAACTGCTGGCCTCGGCGGCATGGGCGGGGCCCAACCTCTCGCAATAACCATGAACGAGGGCGTGGCCCTCTGCGTCGAGGTGGACGGGCACAGGATAGACCGGCGCATCTCCCACGGCTACCTGGACGAGCGGATAGACGACCTCGACGGAGCAGTAGAGCGCGCAGCAGAGGCGAAGCGCACCGGAGAACCATTGTCCATAGGAATCCTCGGCAACGCGGCCGAGGTGTTTCCTGCGCTCCTGGAGCGCGGCTACGTCCCCGATGTCGTTACGGACCAGACCTCCGCCCACGACCCGCTCGCGGGCTACATCCCCGCAGGCTACTACCTCGAAGCCGCATCCGAACTGCGCGAGGGCGACCCGGAGCGCTACATCTCGGAAGCCCGCGCCTCGATGGCCAACCACTGCGCCGCGATGGTGGGTTTCCAGGATCGGGGTGCCGAGGTCTTCGACTACGGCAACTCCCTGCGCGGGGAGGCTAAGCTCGGCGGCTTCGAAGGTGCTTACGGCTACCCCGGGTTCGTGCCAGCGTACATCAGACCGCTCTTCTGCGAGGGCAAGGGGCCTTTCCGGTGGGCCGCGCTCTCGGGCGAGCAGTCTGATATAGCGGCGACGGACGATGCGATCCTGGAACTCTTTCCTGACGACGAGCGTCTAAGGCGTTGGATCTCCGAGGCCAGCCAGAAGGTCCATTTCCAGGGCCTCCCCGCGCGCATCTGCTGGCTCGGGGCAGGCGAACGGCACAGGGCAGGCCTTCGCTTCAACGAGTTGATAGCCGACGGCACCATCTCTGCCCCCATAGTCATTGGGCGGGACCACCTGGACACAGGCAGCGTCGCCTCACCCTACCGCGAGACCGAAGCAATGAAGGACGGCTCCGACGCCATTGCAGACTGGCCCATCCTGAACGCCATGCTGAGCGTCGCCGGCGGGGCTAGCTGGGTCGCGGTCCACCACGGCGGAGGAGTGGGGATAGGGCGCTCCATCCACGCCGGCGCCCAGGTCCTCGCTGACGGCACGGAAGATGGAGCAACCCGCCTGCAGCGCGTGCTCTTCAACGACCCGGGCATAGGCGTCGTCCGCCACGCCGATGCGGGCTACGAGTCGGCGCAGGCCGCAGCCTCGCGCCTTGGCATCCAGATGCCAGCACTGGAAAGTTGAGGCAAACCCTACTCCCCGACCTCGTCGTCGATGCCCATGGGGCCAGTAGCGGCGTCGGCATCACTGTAGAACACGGAGGGCTAGCCGCGGTCGGTCCTGCTACAGAAGGCGAGCGTCTACCGGGAAGGGCGCTCGGCCCCGGCTTCGTCAACGGCCACAGCCACGCCTTTCAACGAGGGTTGCGGGGTGCGGTGGAGCGGATCGAACCTTCCCAACCCAGGGATGACTTCTGGACCTGGCGGGAGCGGATGTACTCTCTGGCCGGGCTGCTGTCCCCCAACTCCATACGCGAGGTCAGCCGCCGTTGCTACGGGGAGATGCTCTCCGCCGGATACACGAGCGTCACCGAGTTCCACTATGTCCACCACCGTCCTGAAGGAACGCCTTACGAAGATCCCAACGCCCTGGCGAAGTCCGTAGCCCTGGCAGCCGAAGATACGGGCATCAGGCTCCTCCTGATACCTGTCGCCTACACGCGGGACGGCCTCCCGCGCTTTCGGGACCAGTCCGTGCAAGCGTTCCTTCAGAGGGTAGACGATCTCAGGGAATGGTCGGAAGGACATCCTCTGGTTGAGATCGGCCTCGGGGCCCACAGCGTCAGGGCGGTCCCGCGAGGGTGGCTGGAGGAGATAGGAAGGTACGCCCATCGAGAAGATCTCCCCCTGCATATCCACGCCGACGAGCAACCGCGTGAGATCGAAGAGTGCCAGGCTGAATACGGGTTGCGCCCCATCGAGCTGCTCGCCCAGACCGGTTTCCTAGGTACTGGCACCACAATAATCCACGCCACGCACGCCACCGAGAGGGAATTGGATCTCTCCTCCGAACACGATGCCTCCGTGTGCGCCTGCCCTACTACGGAGGGGAACCTGGGCGACGGGTTCCTACCGGCCCGGGAGATCCTGGAGCGTAATCTCAGGCTCTCCGTCGGCTCGGACTCGCACGTCAGGATAGACCCTTTCGAGGAGCTGCGGGAGATCGAGACCAACGCCCGCAGGCTCTCGGGACAGAGGAACGTCCTCATCACCGGGAACGAGACCTCACCTACACCGTATCTCTTGCGGGCTGGATGGGGTCGAGCCGGACTGCAAGCAGGCGACCCGGCTGACCTCATAGAGTTAGATCTAGCCCATCCTGCGCTCGCAGGCGTGGAAGCCAGTAACCTTCCCTCCGCACTCGTCTTCGGCGCAGGGAGCGGGGTCGTCGCGGGGACGTGGGTGGACGGACGGAAAGTATACGAAAGGGGTGACACAAGTGGCTGAGGTCACGTTACTGATCCACGACCTCACGGCCGCTGTCACCCCGGTAGGTACAGGCCCGCTCCGGGGCAGAGAGTTCGGAGCGCTGCGCGTCCACTCCCCCGCCTCGGTAGCAATAGCAGGGGACCGCATCTTTGCGGTCGGCCCGCCCGCGGAGATCCTGCGAGAGATTCCATCCGGCAGGGACTGCGAGAGCGTGGACGGGCGAGGGAAGGTGGCGCTTCCAGGTCTCGTCGACTGCCACACGCACCCGGCCTTCCTGGGAGACCGGGCGGCGGAGTTCGGGCTGCGCTCCTCCGGGGCTACCTACGAGGAGATCCACGCCTCAGGTGGCGGCATCCGCTCGACGGTGGCGGCGACGCGGGCTGGTAGTGAGAGGGATCTTCGGGCTTCCGTGGAACGCCACCTCGGCTGGATGCTGGAGCACGGGACGACGACCGCGGAGGCTAAATCAGGCTACGGCCTCGACCGCGAGACGGAGCTGAAGTCCCTGCGTGCGATCCACGCCGCGGGGCATAGCAGCCCCATGGATGTATATCCTACCTTTCTCGGAGCGCACACGGTCCCACCCGAGTTCGATAGCGCGGCAGAGTACGTGGAATTCGTGATCCATAAAGTGCTGCCAGAAGCAGCGCCCCTGGCCCGATTCGCCGATGTCTTCCTGGAGCGTGGCTCTTTCGAGGTGCCTGAGGCGAGACGCTACCTCGAGGCGTGCCGGGAGTACGGGCTCGCGCTCCGCTTGCACGCTGACCAGTTCTCCGAGCGGGGTGCGATCCCGTTAGCCCTCGAGCTCGGCGCCCGTAGCGTAGACCACCTGGAAGCGACGCAGCATGAAGCGGCCATCCTGCTGACAAAGAGCGACGTTGCGGCCGTACTCCTCCCCGCTTGCGGGCTCTTCCTCGACCTGCCCCTCCCTCCGGCCCGCCTCCTGGCCGACAAGGGAGCGATCTTGGCGCTCGCCACCGACTTCAATCCCGGAAGCTCCTTCTGCGAGTCGCTGCCGCTGGTGATGAACCTGGCATGCACCCGTCTCGGACTCTCTCCAGCAGAAGCCCTGTGCGCCTGCACCGCCAACGCGGCGCACGTCCTCGGCGCCGATGATGTGGGCAGACTCGCGCCCGGCAACAAGGCTGATGTGGTCCTCCTCGACGCCCCGGACTGGCGCCACCTCGCGTACCATCTCGGTGGGGACAGGTTCGCTGCGAGGATAAAGTCGGGACGGGTCCTCTAACCGCCAGCCAAAGCGTCGCTGTTAAACTGTCTCCATGGCAGCGACCGTACGCATAAAGCCGGAGCTAATAACAGACCACAGGCTCAGGATCGAGATGTTCGGGCTCGAGGACGAGGACATAGAGAACACCATCCGCATGAAAGGTTGGGCCTGGGTGCTCGCCCGTCGCGGATGGGTATACGCGGGCGAACCCGACTTTATCTACCGCCAGATCAGGGAGGTCGTCATCGCCCTGCCAGATATTACTTTCGAGCCTGAGGCCATCGAGGAGTCCGTGAAGACCGTGCTGGAGAAGGCCCGTACCGAGGAGGAACGCGAAGAGGGACGTCTGCTCCTGCACCAGGCCTTCGGAAAGACCGGCCAGCTCGCCGAGGCTGAAGAGTTCCTTTAGACGCCCGATCTCACGACTTCGGGTGAATGAGTGTGCCATTGTCGAAGGTTGGCCTACCGATTTTATGTAGGGCTTGCTTCATCAGAGTCCTGTCCGGGCGCCGGCACGGTGTCGTCCTTACTATTGTGGGCCGCTTCTCCGTCCTCTGGAGACGTACGGGAGCGTATCCAGGCCCCGATCATCGCTACGGCCGCGTCGGATTCTGGGATCACCCCGCAGTAGATAGGGAAGATGTGCTGCATCCCGGCCCCGATGTATAGCGTCACGTCTACGCCCGCCATGCCGGCCGAGCGGGCGAGCCGCACCGAGTCGTCGAGCAGCGCTTCTGCGCCTCCCACGACTACCAGGAGGGGCGGCAAGCCGGAGAGGTCGGCATAAAGGGGCGAGGCGAGCGGGGTGCGCGGGTCCGCAGCTTGGAGGTACTGGCCCGCCATGCGCTGCAGGCTGGCCTTGGTCGCGGTGAGGTCCGCCGTGGCGTTCGTCTCGAGCGTCTCTCCGGTGCAGGCCAGATCCACCCACGGCGATATGGGGACACCGCCCGCGGGGAGTGGTGCGCCGTCTTCGCGCAGCTTGAGCATCGCGGCTACCGTGAGGCCGCCGGCGCTCGAATCCCCGGCGATGACGACCCTCTCGGGGCGATGCCCCTCCCCGAGCAGCCACCGGTAGTCGGCCGCGGCGTCGTTGACGGCTGAGGGGAAAGGGCGCTCGGGGGCGAGGTGGTACCTCGGGACGAGGGCGCGGGCCCCTGCGGCGTTGGCGAGGTGACCGGCGAGCTTGCGCCGAGAACGGGGTGAGGAGATCACGTAGCCTCCGCCATAAAGGTACATGATCGCCGACTCGCCGTCCCAGGAGCGTGGCGTAGCCCAAAGACCTCCCACTACGGGGGCGTCCTCGAAACGTACGCCCTCGGGCTCCGAGGTCATGTCTTCGGCGTGCTCGCCCGCCTCTCGTTGGTGTTGGAGATCCATATCCACGGCCTTCGGGGCGTTGTGCAGTAACTCGTTGAGCTTGAGGGCCTCGGGGCTTACCATCCTTGTCTCCTTCTTCCAAGTAGTGCGCGACCGTCTAGGCTTCGTCTATGTCTGCTTTCAAAAAAGGCAGAGCGAGCATTACACCAGAAATAGGCGCCCCTACCCTGACCGTGGTTGCCGTAAGATGACCCACACAGGACAGAGTACAGCATCCTCTAGCTGACAGCCTCAAGCCCTTTAGGCTGAGGACGTGATCGCCTTCGGCGAGGACGTGCAGCACCTCGAAGTGGATGTCGGGGAGGGCCGTCACGAAGCGCTGCTGGTACCCCATACTCCTGGTCTTGTCCAGGGGGACAGACACACCGGGATTTTCTGCGAGGCAGTCCTCCGCTAGATGCCGCGACCACAGGCTCAGGTCGCGGACGTTGAGCGCTTCGAGCAGATTCAGCGCGATCTGCTTGTTTACTTCTGAGGACATAAGAAGAGGCTTCCTTCCGCCCGCGTTTCTAGTTAACTAGCCAACACTCACGCTCCGCATGATGGCACCGACCGAACACCACCGCATCCAAGCACGCTCACTTCGCCTTGTCGCCTGGACTGCTTCATCGCGTCTCTCGCTCACTGGACGCAATCGAGCTAGGTTTCTGTAGTCACGACGCCTCCGGTCGCTGCGTTCTCCGCAGATGCTTCGAAAAACCCGGCGTCATGCAAGACCTTCAAGCGACGGACTGTAAAAGGATGCGATTGGGGAAGCTGGGCAACCACCGGCCAAAACCCTCGGAACCGCTGCGCTTGTTCCAAGAGCTCCCCGACATCCACGTCTTTGTAGACATATCGCCCGGCAGCGAGCAACACCAATCCCTCCTCGCCCTGCGGAGCCAGGTATGCGCCGTGTCGATCGCAGGAAAACTCTCTGGCTCGCGAGAGGAAGCCCCTGAGCAGGGGAACCCCATCGACGTAAGCAGTCGAAAGCTGATACCAGAGTCTCGTATGCCCGAGACGTAGGTGCCCGAGTTCGTGTCCGACGATGAACGCCA
>DATDKO010000093.1:0-3763 GCA_036519935.1 Rubrobacter sp.
GGGGCGAACATGGGCATCCTCAGGGTTGACCACCCCGACATCGAGGAGTTCATTGACTGCAAGAGGGAAAACGACCAGATCAACAACTTCAACATCTCCGTCGCCATAACCGACGAGTTCATGGAGGCCGTCGAGGGTGACACCGACTTCGAGTTGGCAAACCCCCGCGACGGCGAGATCATGAAGACCGTTCGCGCCAGGGACCTGTTCAGGAAGATCGTCGAGGGGGCTTGGCTCAACGGCGAGCCTGGCGTCGTGTTTATAGACAAGATCAACGACGACAACCCGACGCCGCAGTACCCCATAGAGTCCACGAACCCTTGCTCGGAGGCGCACCTCCCGCCTTATGACTCGTGCAACTTGGGTTCGATCAACCTGGAGCGTTTCTACCGCGAGGATACGGGAGACGTCGACTGGGACGACCTGAGGGAGACTGTACACACCGCGATCCGGTTCCTGGACAACGTTATCGAGCAGAACAACTACCCTCTGGATGAAATCGACGAGATGAGCCGCGGGAACCGCAGGATAGGGCTCGGGGTCATGGGCTTCGCTGATCTCCTTATAAAGCTCGGCATCACCTACGACTCGGAAGAGGGCCTCGCCTTCGCCGAGAGAATAATGAAGTTCGTGGACGACGAGGCCTGGGAGGAGAGTAGGGCCCTCGCCGAGGAGCGTGGCGTTATGCCCAACTACGAGGGTTCGCGCCACCAGGCACGTGGTGACAGGGTCCGCAACGCGACCGTCACCACGATAGCCCCGACAGGGACGATCTCCATGATCGCCGGCTGCTCCGGTGGCATCGAGCCGCTCTTCGCCGTGGCCTTCATGCGCCGCCAGGCTGACATGGAGATGCCAGACGTCAACCCCGAGTTCGTCAAGCTCGCCAAAGAGCGCGGCTTCTACTCCGATGAGTTGATGAAGAAGGTCGCGGAGCACGGCTCTGTACGCGACGTCGAAGAGGTCCCTGACGACGTGCGCAGCGTGTGGGTCACCTCCCACGACATCTCCAGCGAGTGGCACGTCAGGATGCAGGCCGCCTTCCAGAAGTACACCTCGATGGGTATCTCCAAGACCATCAACCTGCCCAACGAAGCGACACCCGAGGACGTAGAAGACGCCTACCGTCAGGCCTACGCCTTGAACTGCAAAGGGATAGCAGTCTACCGCGACGGCTCGCGCGACGCCCAGGTTCTGTCCACGGGCAAGACAGGCGGGGAGAAACCGACTATGACGCCGGCTTCCCCAGAGGCGCCGACGGCGCCCCCCGTTACCCCCCCTGAAGGCACAGAAGCCCAGGGGCAGACCTTCTCCTCCCTCGCCGAGGCCCGCAACGGAAGGCCGCGCACCCTGACCGGCGTGACCAAAAAGATTCGTACCGGCCACGGTTCGATGTATGTGACGATGAACGACGACGAGTTCGGGCCGAGAGAGTGCTTTGTCATATTGGGCAAGCCGGGCGGCACGGCCGCAGCGTTCTCGGATGCGCTCGGGCGTATGATCACCATGGCCCTTACCCACGGCGCCACTCCTGCCGAGGTAGTCCACCAGCTCCGCGGCATCCAGGACGGTCACCCCGCGGGTGTGGGACCGAACGCCGTCCTCTCCGTCCCCGACGGTGTGGCCAGGGCCATGTCCGAGAACTACCTGATCGAGGGCAGCCTGCCAGACACCCGTGAGCTCCCGATCATCGGAGCCTGCCCCGACTGCGGCAGCGGCCTGACCCGCCAGGAGGGATGCGTCGTCTGCCACTCCTGCGGGTACTCGAAGTGTAGCTAGAAAACCGACGGTGGCCTGCGAGGGACGGAACGCATAGGTCCGTCCCTCATCTCATGCCTCTCCGTCACGGCGTTCCCTATCCAGGCTTTGATCTTCGAAAGACGCGGGGTCTTCTGAGGGTTCTATGTGGATGAAGAAGGTGCTCTGGGGCAACGCGTCGGCGACTTCTCGTTCTATCTTCTCAGAGAGGTCGTGGCCCTGCTGCACGGTCCACAGGCCTGGCACGAGCACGTGCATAGACACGAAGCGGCGTTGCCCGGCCGCGCGGGTGCGCACGGCGTGGAACCGGATCCCCTGCCTCTCGTAACGGGACAGGACGCTGAAGATTACTTCCTGGTCTTCCGGAGGCAGGGCCCGATCCAGCAATCCTTCAGCGGTGTCACGCAGCAGTCGGAAGCCCGTCCAGACGATGTTCGCGGCGACGACGAGCCCGATCAGGGGGTCGAGCACGAGCCACCCTGTGAGCTGCACCATCACGACGCCGAGCACGACGCCTGCTGAGGTCCATACGTCCGTGAGCAGGTGCTGCGCATCGGCTCGAAGCGTGATCGAACGCAGCCTCCTTCCCGCCCGCAAAAGCACGAGCGCGACAACTCCGTTGAGCGCCGCGGCGACTAGCGTGACGGAGAGGCCAAGCCCCACGTTCTGCAGTGGTTGTGGGTCCATCAGCCGGTCCCAAGCCGCAACCCCGATCCAGACCGCAGCGATGATGATCAGAGCACTCTCCAACCCGCTAGAGAAATACTCAGCCTTGCTGTGGCCGAAGGCGTGCTCTTCGTCCGGCGGACGTACGGCGAAGGTCAGCGCCCACAACGCTGCCACCGCGGCGACGAGGTTGACCACAGACTCGGCCGCGTCGGAAAAGAGTCCGACGGACCCCGTAAGGTAATAGGCCCCGAGTTTGAGCCCTATCGTAATCACAGCAGCCGCTATCGAGAGCACAGCGTAGCGGCGCGCAGACCCGCCGTTCGTTACGCTCCCCTTCGTCACCACCGCTTTACCCGGGGAGATGCGCACCTTGAATCAGCAAGAGCCTCAATGAATGTCAGGATCTCAGCCAACACTTCCACTTTCTACCATCTTCCCGATAAACCCGGCCACAAACCCTACGAGCCATAGAACAAGAGCCCTGAGAGCGGCTGCTATGATCCTAGATCCTGCTCCTTTGTCCCTTCTGTCATAACGCTACCCTACAGCACTACCGTCTCACGAACGTTACGAAGAGCGTTACGAGCAGGAACTTCCGGAAACGTTGCGGAACTCTTGGACCGAGATGTCACGGGCTCCATGGTGCGCGAAGAGCTTCTGCTGTGTGTTCCCAGGCCTTCGCGCTCCAACCCTCGGTGTTAATTGCGCCCTCGGAGTTGATGTGGCGTTGTTCTTGCTCGGCCAGTTCCCTTGTGTGCCGGAGGGATTATGGCAGGGTTTGCTTCCCGGACCATAGTGTCTCCATCAGAGCAAGACGGCGAACACAAAGTTTCCCTGAGGTTCATGGTTAGCTTTCGATAGACATCCGCACGCCTATCCCGTCCTAGCGTGTTTCCCAAATACGACCATGTGCAGGTCTTTTATCTCCAGATGCCAGGACTGCTGGTCGAGGGCGGGGAACGAGACGATTCAGGCCCGTCAATAAACCGGAGATCGAGGTAAAGGGTTGTGGGACACGATCGTAGACGGGGAGATGTGGTTGAAGGGGCTGGCCCTGGTAGATACACTCTGCCACGGAGAGGTGGCAGAGTGGTTGAATGCGGCGGTCTCGAAAACCGTTACGTCGGTAATCCCGGCGTCGGGGGTTCGAATCCCCCCCTCTCCGCGCTTTGGAGCCAGTCAGCACTTCAGCACGCTAGGCCCTTCGGACTTCGCTTGTCAGCACGGCGCTTCGCGCCTTGTCAGCAGTCTTCGGGCCCATAGGCCCTCGCTTGTCAGCAGGTCATCTTCTGTAGTTTTGGCTGACTAGCTGACAAGCGCTCGACAGGGCGCGTGC
>DATDKO010000094.1:0-8596 GCA_036519935.1 Rubrobacter sp.
GCTGTTCTTCTCGCTCAAATCGAGGATGTAGTACTTGTTGATCCAGGGCGGGAGGAAGAGTAGCGGCACCTCGTGGACCCGCTCGGTCGTCGGCCCGTACTGGATGAGCTCTATGAGTTCGTTGCGGTAGACGACCTTGCCGGGCGTCGTCGCGAGGTTCTCGCCCACCTCGAAGGCGTCGGCGTCGACCATGCTCAGACGCCCCTCCTCCAGGTCCGAGGCGAGGTTGCGGGCGCCGTCGGCAAGGCTCGTTCCCCCCGTCTCCATCGCGCGCTTGATGGCGGCGGGGTTGGTGAGGAAGAAGTTGACCGGGGCCATCGCGTCCACGAACTGCTTGAGGTGGAACTTGAGGCGCAGCTGTTCCTCGGCGTCCTGCCCGTCGTCGGTCTCTTCGGCCTCCTTGAGAAGGTACTCCGAAGCCAGCAGGTACGTCTCCTTGAGCATCTTGTAGTGGGGGTTGGACTCCCACTCAGGATCGGAGAAGCGCTTGTCGGGCTTGCCTTCCTCCTCTTCCTCCTGCCTGGGCAGGCCCGACAAGCGGGATGCGGCATCGCTCCACACCTTCATCGTCGTCTGGAAGAGTCGACGGTTGTAGTCCGTTGCCACCCGCGTCGTCCGCTGCGGGTCGGACATCTGGCGCTCGTGGAGGGTCTGCAACGCCTTTGAGATCTCCATCCAGTCGAGCGGTATGATGTTGCTCATAGGGTTGTCCGACAGCTTCCCCATGGCCGACATCAACGGGTCGTTGGCTGTGGCCCTGGCTGTGGCTCCCTCGGGCACCGCCTCCTCGCCGGTGGAGCCCGGCGTCGCCGACGTGGCGCCCATGTTGTCCCTCAGCCACTGCGACCACGCCTCGAACGGCGCGAAGGCCGCCGAACCCGAGTTCGGGACGCCCGTTTCTCCGGCGTTTTCTCTAGAATCGGGCATCAACTCTTCCTCCTCTTACCCCCAAAGCCCTTGTGTTACGCATCGCAGTGTATACCTTTTATCAGACGGAACGGGGCGGCGATCGGCAATCCTCCTTCGATCATGCGATGACCCCGTCCTCCGTTACTGGAGGAGTCCCGGCCGGGGTGCGGGCCAACGCCCGCGGAGTTTGAATTCTTCCCCCTCCGCTCGTCTGTCCACGGCCAAACCGCCACCAAGGGTACGAACACGAACGAAGGCCGGAGCCCCATAGGTCCCCGACCTTCCGTAGCGCTCGTTTTTTCGGTCACTTCTTGTTCTTCTTGGCGCCTTCCTGCGCGGCACCTTGGGCGAAGGAGAACATGGAGGTCATGAACTCCACGTAGGCGTCGACGGACTCCTGCGCGATCTGCTTCCCGGCCTCCTGCTGGCGCTTGCTCTGGTCCGCCAACTCTTGCGTGAGCTGCCGGTTTTCCTCCGCGTGGGTGCGCAGACGCTCGTTGACGTTGTTGAAGAACTGCTGCGTTAGCTCGGCGTTCAGCTCCTGAGCCTCTTCGCCACGCTTGGCTACCGCCCGGTAGGACGTCTTTACGGCGTCGGCGAACTGCTCGGCCGCCGCGTCGATCCGCTGCTGCTGTTCCTTTTCCATCAAAAACCCCTTCCTACTTAGCTTCATCTATATTCCTATTACACATATACCCTAACAGCACATGCGAAAACATCAAGCCCGGCGTTTCCGGTGAACCTTTTTCGCGCCATCGCTACTGCGTGCCCTTCATTCACCCACGTGCCTAGAGTAGGAATTCTCGGAAACCCCAAAACCTGGGCTGCATCGCCTTCCTTTCTGTAGACTGACGTTCGTGGAGAGAGCGGGAGACCAAACGTGTTGCGATAGCGTGCCAGGGCGGCGGTAGCCACTCGGCTTTTACGGCCGGGGTGCTCACGCGGCTCCTGGCGGAGAAGCTCGAGCGCTACGAGATAGTCGCCCTGAGCGGCACCTCCGGCGAGGCGATCTGCGCCCTGTGGTCTGGTACGCGCTCTTGAGAAACGACCGGAAGGAGGCCGCCCGGCTGTGCTGGACTCCTTCTGGGAGAGCGTCTCAGCTTCCTCCCCCAAAGAGCGGGTCCTGAACGACTCGTCCGTCGAGGCGAGCCGTATGCAGGGCAGCGTCGCCACGCTCCTGGTCACCCCGTATCTCTCCCCCGAGTGGGGCAAGGAAGCCTTGAAGGAGCTGCTGGAGGGGGTAGTCGACTTCGGGGAGATCCGGCGGCTCGTGACGGGCTCGAGCCCCAAGCTGCTCGTCGGTGCCGTCGAGGTGCGCTCGGGCGAGTTCGAGGTCTTCAGGGACGCCGAGGTCACGGCCGAGAAGATACTCGCCTCGTGCGCGCTCCCGATGATGTTTCGGGCCGTGCGCATCGGCGAAGATGGGGTGTACTGGGATGGCCTGTTATCGCAGAACCCTCCCATAAGGGACTTCATGAGGGAGTTCCCCGACTCCACCACCAAGCCGGACGAGTTATGGTTGATCCAGATAAACCCCCAGCGCCGGGAGCACGAGCCGACGGCGATGGCGGACATATTGAACCGGCGCGGAGAGTTGGCGGGTAACCTCTCGCTCCACCAGGAGATAGACTTCCTCCACGAGATCAACGGCCTGCTCCCGTACCTCCCGAAAGACCGGTACAAGCACATCGGGGTGCGCAAGATCGAGATGCTCAGGGAGCTGGACGCCGCCTCGAAGATGGACCGCCGCCCTTCTTTCATCCGCGAGATGTTCGCCTACGGCGAGGAGCAGGCCGAGGGGTTCTTGGAAGGGGTATCCTAGCCTACCGCTATTCGCCGAAGCTCGCAGAAATCATGCTCCGCGAACTTCACCTGTACGGAGTTCCCTAAAGTCCGCATGACCCCGGTCCGCCGCTCATGAGCGCCGAGAGCCCACACCGCGAAGGCCTAGCGTACCCGTTTGTTTAGTCTCTTTATATGCAGGGTACACATAGATACGGAAAGCCAATCACCCGAACGATACGGAGGTATCTCTACAGTGCATAAGACCACCGACATCAACAAGACGGATAAAACGGGCGAGGCGGCCCGGACTATGTCAAGGACCACCCAGGAGTCCGCCTACACCGCGATGGACTACGCACTCAAGGCTCAGGAGATCAATACCGAACTCCTGCGGCGGACGTCGCAGGCTTGGATCGAGAACTTCCGCTATCAGGCAAGGCTCTCCCAGGGGATGGCCCGAGCATTTTTCGGGCAGTGGGGGAACGCGTCCGCGAGCACGACGCACGTGGAGCGTCCCGTCCAGGAGCAGAGCAGGTCGGAGGTCACCGAGCCCGCCACTAACGGCGCGCATAAGGACACAGAGCCGTCTGCCGAGGACGACCAGATGAACACCGAGGTAGCCGCTGAGGATGCCCGCCAGAAGGCCGAGAAGCAGAGGGCCGAGAAGGTCGCCAAGGAGACGCGGAAGGCCGAGGAGGCTGCCGAAGAAACGCAGGAGGCTACCGAGACGGCCGCCAAGAGCGCGCAGAAGAGCACCGAGCCGGCCGCCGAGGAAACGCAGAAGAGCACCGAGGTAGCCGCCCAGGACGCCCAGGAAACGCAGAAGAGCACCGAGAAAGCTGCTGAAGACGCCGAGAAGAACACCGACACGGCCGCCTTCCCGATCGACGGCTACGACGAGATGAACGTGGACGAGGTCTCCGAGCGGCTCGACGGCCTCTCCGTCGACGAGTTGAAGAGGGTCAGGAAGTACGAGAAGCGCAACAAGGGCCGCGGGTCTTTGCGCAAGGAGATGAAGCAGAAGATAGAAACCACTTCGTAGAGGGATAGAAACGCACACCTTAGAGAAAGGATGGTCAACATGGCTGGAATAGGCAAGAAGATCAAAGGGGCGGCAACGGACGCCGCCAAGGGCAAGGGCTCCGGCGACAAGAAGGGCAAGAGGACCGGAGGCTCGAAAAGCGGCGTGGACAAGGCCAAGAGTGCCGTCAAAAACCGCCTGAAGTAGAAGAGGATGCTATCGGGCCGGGGCCCCACGGGGTCTCGGCCTTTCCGTCCGACACCCCCCGCGGGGCGTGTCGACAAGCGAGCAGGGGGTGGAGATGCGCGGAACTCTGGGCATAGTGATCACGGTCGTGATAATAGTCGTGGTGGTCATACTCGTACTGCAGTTCATCTAGAAAACTCTCGGTATCCGGGCCGGGGTGCTAGCCTAGAGCTGGACTCCGGCCCTTTCTCTTGCCCTTATTCACCCAAAGACGTGGAAGGGGGTTCTCCGAACTTCGCCTTGAGGGGGTTCTCCGAAGTTAGCCTTCAGCACCCTTGAGGATGCGCTACACTTCGGCGGGTGGCATCATGCTCATCGGTGGAAAGGGTTGCCACCAGCGGAACGCTCTAAGGGAGATGAGTCGACCAATGAGGAGGTTAGCATGGGCAGGCAGCGAGACGATGAGGGGCTGCAGGATTGGGAGAAGGATCGACAGGAGGGCCACGATGAACGCGAGGAGGTGAAGCAGGAGGAGCGAGAGGACCGTAAGCAGGTGAGGCAGGAGGAGCGAGAGGACCGCAAGGGGAAGCGGGAGGAGCAGAGGGGAACGCAGCGGAACCTTGGCCCGGGAGAAGATCGGTAACTTCTACCTCCCCACTTCCATTTGGGAGTTGCCTTGCGAGGAGCCGGGCTTCTCCTTCTCCCCGGCCCTTATTCACCCAGCTGCCCAAAAGATAAATTCTCCGAAGTTCGGGGGAGCAGATGAGGCAAAGATCACTCATCTGGGGCATGCGCCGGATCTTGTACCGCTTTACACTTGACCCCGTTGTGCCCGATCACCTGGACAGACTGAAGAAAATAAACGCCGAGTACCTGGCCCACTTTAAGGCGTTCGCAGCGCGGTCGCAGGAGTCGAGTTACATCTCCTACGAACTGCAGGCTCTCAAAGGCAAGCGCTCCAGGGGTGCTACCGCCCGACGCGCCCGTTTGAAGGAGCGGCAGACGCAGATAACTTTAGACCGCGACATGTCGAAGGCCACGATGCTCCGCGCAGCGGAAATACTCGACTCGCTTGGGCCGAAGGATCAGGATCAGGTTCGTGCGCTGTCTTTGGGGGTTATCAAAGACCTAGAAAGCCACCGTAGGCACCAAACCATATTGCGGGAACGGTTCGGGCTTTACTGACCTCTGCACTGCCGCCTAAACCTCTAAGCCTGGCTGTCTGATGCAACCGAGGATGACGTCTCTTTTGTGTCTCAAACGCTCCTTGGCCTTGCGGCACGTAGCCGTCGGGGCACGTAGCCGTCGGCCTTCACGCCAATCGGTTGCTTCCTGACTCGATAGTGTCTTTTCCATACGGCTCATGATCACAAAGTTTAGATGCTTCCGCAGAGATCAGTAGGTGCAAAGCCCCCCAACCAGAAGGATCAAGAGACACCTCGCCGAGTGAGTTGCCAGGGTACCTGGCTGGGAGAATATTGCACAAGGCTGGTTGGTTATCTCGCCCGGTACAGTCGTGGGGACGCGATCCTGGCGAGGAGTTTTGGGTGGAGGGGCGTCGGATGCGGGAGATGAACTCGGACTTAGCCCGATTGTATCCGCGCGTCGGGGGATGCGGCGCATCGGAGCAGGTCGGTTATCTCGTCGAGATTCGGAGAATCGGGAAGCCTCTCGATGGCAGAGGCCAGCTTCTTGGCGCAATGGGAGCCGAGCACCGGCTCCGTGAGGGCCCTGAACTTCTCTGTAAGTTCCGTGTCGCTGAAAGGCGTGTGTGCATCGCCCGGTGCTGAGAAGATACCCGAGCGGGCACGGCTACCATCCGTCGTTTCTATCTCCACCCAGGCGAGAGCTTGCTCCGGGAAAGCCTCTTCGAGCTCCGCATCGACGACGACTTCCACCAGCGCCGCTAGCGCCCGACGGGCGGGATCGGTAAGGCTTTTCCCGGCCACTTGCTCCGGTCCTACTGCACCGTCGATCAGGGCACAGGCAACCGTCCAGGGCAGGCTGAACTGGGCCTCTTCCGTCGTACGTGGAGCCGCGGAGCGAAGGTGCGTAGCCGCTTCGAAGGTATGCACTCGCACCCTCGCCACGTCGGCGGCCGTAGCGCTGATCTGGTGCGCAGCCGAAAGCGCTCCCTCGATGGCCGGCTGTGCCCACCGGCAACAGGCGTATGGCTTGAAGTACAGGTCAAGGATCAGGTACTCGTCTCCCAAGCTCTCGGTGAAGTGCGGTCCAACATCGCCTGCGTCGAATAGAGCCGGAAAGCCGGTAAATCCGCGAGCGGCCAGTTGAGCGGAAGCGAGGCCGACCATGGCGCCCCACCCGATTCCGTCCTTCAGCATACTGGGGTGCTCCACCGACCGCATCTCGGGCGTCATGGCCGCGTGGAACTCTGCGATACCAAGGGTATGCCACGTCTGCTCTGCGCTGCATCCGAGCAAACGCGCGGTGCCGGCCGCCGCACCGAGAGGCGCCCAGGCTCCGCTCCCGTGGTAGAAATCGTAGAGCAGGTGCAGGATGCGGCCGGCGCGCATAGCCACTTCATAGCCGACTACCTGGGCAGTTAGGAGCTCAACCCCGCTGGACTTCGCCTCTTCGGCGGCGGCGAGCACGGCCGGAAAAACTACCGCGCCCGGGTGGCCCTTAACGGGACGGTATCCGTCGTCGATGTCCAAGGCGGAGGCTGCAAACCCGTTGGCTAGGGCCGCGCCGACCGGTGTGCTATTTGCGCCGGTGCCTATGATGGTACTCGACCCATTACCGTGAGCGTAAAGAGCGTACGTGGCCGCGGTCTGCGCCGCCTCGGTGCGGCTGCCCGCAACGGCGGCCCCGCAGAGGTCGAGCACGCAGCGGATAGCCTGGGACCGCACGCCTGCCGAGAGCTCTTCCCAACGCAGGGTGCGCGTGAAGTCGGCGACGCGCCAGGTTTGTCGACACGGCTCAGGACCCGCTGCCACTCACAGATCACCGCCTTCTTCGGCGAGACGGTTCAATTCCCTGGCCAGTAGGGCGAGGCGGGCCTCTTTTACCAGGGGCACTTCCCTGCGGCGGCGACGGACGTTGCCAAGGTCTATGTCTACGGTGATCAAGGCCTCCTCGTGGAGCGGCCCTTCCGCCACGACCGTCCCCCAGGGGTCGACGACGTGCGAGTAGCCCCAGAAGACCAGGTTGTCCTGTTTACCGACGCGATTGACGAAGACGACGTAGCACTCGAGCATGCGGGAGTAGAAGCGGGTGATCCCACGCCAGTAGCCCCTAGTGTCCAACAACTCGGGGTAAGAAGGGTAGGAGCCGCTGTCTGCTGGGATTATGAGCACCTGGGCGCCGTCCTGAACTGCGATGAACGGCAGGAACGTCTGCCAGGCGTCGTTGCAGATCAGCATGGCCATGCGGCCGAACCTGGTGTCGAAGGCGCGCATGCTCTGTCCCGGGTTGTAGTGTTTTCTCTCTTCGTAGATCCTGTAGTTGGGCAAGTAGAGCTTGCGGTGGAGGTGCCGGAGGACTCCTCCTTCGAGATAGGCAGCGCTGTTGTAGGTCTGAAAGCCCCGCCCCTCCTCGCAAAACCCCACGACCACGGCCATCTCTCCCGCCGCCTCGGCCAGAGAGACGATGGGCTTGCTGTGCGCCTCGATGGGGACATCGTCACTGAGCTCTCCGAGAGCATAGCCGGACAGGCTCAGCTCAGGGAAGACGGTGAGGTCCGCGCCCCTGTCCTTCGCCTGAGCCACGACCTCTTTGGCTTTGCGGAGGTTCTCTTCGGTGTCGCCGAGGATTGAGTCGATCTGGGCCAGAGCTACCCGCATGGTTCCTCGCTAGCCTTCTCGTCTATTTGCATGTCATTTACGCTGTGGTACCGGAATAGAACCACCGGGAGAACGGGATAATCGGTGGGCGAGAAACAAGGCGATCCGGCTTCCATAACTTGCTTGGATTGTACTTTACTCCGCGCGCCGGTTAAAGCCCCACGACCCCTGATCGGTCCGCCAGAAGAGACGCGGACCACCGACCGTGGAGCCGTCAGGCATAGGAGTCCCTCTGGCCGAGCACGTCAAGGAAAGAAGCGATTGCCGGGCTTACCATCCGACAATCGCCGTTGGGCCGTTTGCTAGATAAAGCCGTTCTGACTTAGCCACTCTTCGGCTACCTGGTCTTCAAGCTGCCCCTCCACGTCGACCTTCGCGTTCAGCTTCTGCAGCTCCTCTGTGGTCAGTTTCTCGGAGATGGGCGCGAAAAGCTTTGCAATCTGCGGGTTCTTCTCGATCACTTCCTTACTCACGTTGAGCGCCGGGTTGTAGATCGGGAAGAAGCTCTTGTCGTCTTCGACGAGCTTGAGGTCCAGGCCGGCGATGCGCCCGTCGGTCTGGAACACCTCGCCGAAGTTGCACTGCTCACCCTTGTCGGTTTGTTGGTAGATCAGACCTGCGTCTACCACGACGATGTTCTCATTCGGGAACTCGAAATCGTATGTTTTCTCCAGCCCCGGCAGGCCGTCGTCGCGGGTTGTGAACTCTGTTGCCACGCACACGGTGGCTTCTTCCGGGTTCTCCTCGACCAACTGCTTGAAGTCCGAAAGCTTCTTGACGCCGAGCTTGTCGTAGGCTTCACTGCGCACGGCTAAGGCGTAGGTGTTGTTGGCCGGAGCGGGCGGAGAGAGCCACTTGATGTCGTTCTTCTTGAGGTCCTCCTTGGCTACGG
>DATDKO010000095.1:0-17248 GCA_036519935.1 Rubrobacter sp.
CAGATGAACAAGGCGCGCCAGGCCCAGATCACCCAGGAGATCCTCGAGATCGTCGGCGGCGCGGAGGCCCTCTCCGCGGGCTAAAGAGAAGGAGTTTTCATGACCGAGAGCGAGAGCGGACAGTCCTTTAATCGCACGACCTTCGGCGGCGACAGGGGCGAGGTCGATAACGGCCACACCGGTGCGCAGCAGGAGGGCAGCCAGGACGGCCACGAAGAACGCAGCGAGGGAGTCGGCACCGTCGTCGAAGTCAAGGGGCCGGTCGTGGACGTCAGGTTCCCGCCTGAGGACCTACCGGAGATCTTCAACGCCGTCACGGTTCCTATCGAGGCTGACGGCGAGACGACCGAGTTGACCCTGGAGGTGCAGCAGCTCCTTGGGGACGACATGGTTCGCACGGTAGCGATGGCCTCGACCGACGGCCTGAGGCGCGGCGTGGACGCGCAGGATACAGGCCAGCCGATAGCCGTGCCGGTAGGCAAGAGCGTGCTGGGGCGCGTGCTCGACGTGCTGGGGCAGCCGGTGGACGAGCGGGGGCCTGTGGAGGACGCGGAGCACTATTGGCCGATACACCGTCCTTCCCCGAAGTTCGAGGACCTCGCGACGCAGGCCGAGCAGTTCGTCACGGGCATCAAGGTCATGGACCTTCTTTGCCCGGTGCGCAGGGGCGGCAAGGTCGGCCTCTTCGGCGGCGCAGGCGTCGGCAAGACGGTCGTCATCCAGGAGCTGATCAACAACATAGCCCTGCAGTACGAGGGCACTTCCGTATTCGCCGGCGTCGGCGAGCGCACGCGCGAGGGGAATGACCTCTACGGCGAGTTCGAGGAAGCCGGGATCCTCCCTAACGTGGGGCTCGTCTTCGGCCAGATGAACGAGCCGCCAGGCGCCCGCTTCCGCGTCGCGCTAACGGGCGTTACCATCGCCGAGTACTTCCGCGAGGAGCTCGGCCAGGACGTCCTCTTCTTCGTCGACAACATCTTCCGCTTCGTCCAGTCAGGCAACGAGGTCTCCGCGCTTATGGGCCGCATGCCCTCAGAGGTCGGCTACCAGCCCACTTTAGGCACCGAGATGGGCGCGCTCCAGGAACGCATAACCTCGACGAAGAACGGGTCGATCACGAGCTTCCAGGCCGTCTACGTGCCAGCCGACGACTTCACCGACCCGGCACCTTTCACGGTGTTCGCCCACCTCGACTCGACGGTCGAGCTCTCGCGGTCGCTCTCAGCGCAGGGCATATACCCGGCCGTCGACCCCCTGACGTCGTCCTCGACGTTGCTGGACCCGGCCATCGTGGGCGACGAGCACTACCAGGTGGCACAGCAGGTCCAGAGTATCCTCCAGCGATACAAGGAGCTGCAGGACATCATCGCCATTCTCGGCATAGACGAGCTTTCCGAGGAGGACAAGGTCATCGTTGGGCGGGCCAGGCGCCTCCAGCGCTTCCTCTCGCAGCCTTTCTTCGTCGCTGAGCAGTTCACGGGCCTCGAAGGCAAGTTCGTCGAGCTCGACGAGACGATTCGCTCCTTCAAGGAGGTCGTCGAAGGCAAGCACGACGAACTGCCCGAGCAGGCGTTCTACCTCGTCGGCGGTATAGACGAGGCCGTGGCGAAGGCAAGGAAGACCAGCGGCGAAGGGGAGTCAGAGGACGAGGAATCCAGCGATGAGGACTCAGGGGAAGAGGAGTCCGGCGGAGATAACGAGGGTTAGTGGCTGAGGATCGCGACCAGCGGGGCGGGGGACGGCAGCTCTTTTGCCGGCTCATCACGCCCGAGAAGGTAATCTACGACGGTGAGGCCGACCTCGTGATTGCCCGTATCGCCGACGGGGATATCGGGGTGCTGGTCGACCACTCTCCGCTGGTCTCCACCGTCGAGGCGGGGGAGGTCCGGATAAGGGAGAACGACGAACAGAGGGTCTACGCGACCTCCGACGGGTTCTTCAAGGTCTCCGAGAACCTTGTGCAGGTGCTCGTCGAGGAGGCTGTCTCTCCTGAGGACATCGACGTCGACGCGGCGGAGAACCGCGTCGAGGAGGCAGAAAGGGAGATCTCCGAGGTCTCGGAGGAGGCCGAGGATCGTGATAGGGTGCTCGAGGAGATAAGGCGCCGCCAGCGTACGGGTGAGAACTTCGTGCGCGTGGCGCGCAAGTACAGAGACAGCTAGGGCCGAAAAGCGCTAGAATACACGCCGGGCGCAACGGCAACGCCGGTAGTAACGCAGACGTTATCCGGCTGTTGTCGTTTCGTAACCTTTCGTTGGCATACTGATACTACGAGTCCGGATGAGCGGACCGGGAAAGCATACCGGGGAGGATCCGTGTCTGAGAGATTCTACGTCGAGGGTGGGAAACGGCTGCAGGGGGAGATCGAGGTCTCAGGGGCCAAGAATGCCGCCCTGAAGTTCGTCGCGGCAGCGCTCCTCGCGCCGGGTAAGACCGTCCTCCACCACGTCCCCCGCATCAAGGACATGCACACCATGCTCGCCCTCCTCGACGAGCTGGGGGTCGGGACGCGCTTTTCGGGAAGCACCCTGGAGATCGATGCCTCAACCGTAGACTCGTATACGGCCCCCTACGAACTGGTGCGCCAGATGCGGGCTAGCCTCGTCGTCCTTGGGCCCCTCGCGGCGCGCTTTGGGGAGGCCGAGGTCTCAGCGCCGGGCGGGTGTAACCTGGGCTTGAGGAAGTTCAACTTTCACGTCGACGGCCTGCGCGCGCTCGGCGCTAACGTCGAGCTCGACCACGGCTTCATAAAGGCGAGCGCGCCAGGCGGGTTGCGGGCCGCTGAGGTCAACTTCGAGTACCCGAGCGTCGGCGCCACCGAGAACGTCATGATGGCGGCCGTGCTCGCTGATGGGGTCACCAGTATCGAGAACGGCGCCCGCGAGCCGGAGATCTCCGCCCTCGCCGGCTTCCTCAATTCGATGGGTGCGCGCGTCATGGGAGCGGGTACGGGCCGCATAGTGATCGAAGGCGTCGACGAACTGTACCCCACCGAGTGGACGGTGATGCCTGACCGTATCGAAGCGGGTACTTTCTTGATGGCCACTGCTGCGACCGGCGGGGACGTCACGGTCACGAACGCCCTCCCCGAACACCTGAAGATGGAGCTCGAGAAGCTGCGGGAGATGGGCGTGGAGCCTAATACCACCCCTGGCTGCCCAGGCATAAGGGTGAGGGTCGATGACCCGGCCGCGCTCCGCGGTGTAGACGTCGCAACCCTACCTTTCCCTGGCTTCGCGACCGACCTTCAGGCCCAGATGATGGTCCTGCTCACCCAGGCTTCCGGCGCTGGCATCATTACGGAGAATGTCTATGAGAACAGGCTGCAGGTGGCCGAGGAGCTGAACCGTCTTGACGCCGCCATCGACCTCTTTGGTGGCCACAGGGCGCTCATCCGCGGTCCGCGTCACCTCCAGGGGAGCATCGTGCAGGCGCCCGACCTGCGCGGAGGCGCGGCGCTGGTGATGGCAGGCCTGGTCTCCGACGGCACCACCGTCGTGGACGGGGCGCAGCACATCCTGCGGGGCTACGAGAACTTCGAAGACAAGCTCTCCGGACTCGGCGCGACCGTCGCCTTCGAGGCGGAGGCCAGGATCGCCCGCTAGGATCGGGCTAAGGCCTCAGCAAGTCAGCACGCTCCGGCCTTACGGCCCTCGAGCTTCTTAGCCAGGGCTTGCCCAAGCTGAAATGCTGAAAAGCCGCCTGCAAGGCGGCGTGCTGGAATATAGACTGCACTTGTTGGTGTCCGAAGAGTGGAGACGCATCTGGCGGTAGTAACCGAGAACACCGAGGTCCATGCGCTTACCCGCCAGCTCGTGCGCTACAGGTCTTACACGCCAGGCGCGGCGCAGTCTGCCATGGACTTTATCAATGGCTGGTTCGGGGCGCGCGGGCTGGAGACGGCGCGCTATACGGGCGCGGGCCCCCGGGGTGACCTGTCATCTCTCGTGGTGCGGATTGGGGCCGGAGATCCAAAGATACTCCTTCACGGCCACGTCGACGTGGTGCCCGGCGAGGAGTCGCAGTTCGAGCCACGCGAGGAGGAGGACGAGCTCTACGGTCGTGGCGTCTACGACATGAAAGGCGCCCTCGCCGCCATGATGTGTGCGATCGAGGATCTGAAAAAGCTGGGGTGCGAATCCACGGTCGAGCTACTCGTCGTCCCCGATGAAGAGGGTGAGCACGGCGCGAAAACGGGCGCTGAGGTCTTGATCTCCAACGGCCACGTGGGGGACTTCCTGATCACGGGCGAGCCGACGGATTTCCACATCGGTACCCAGGCGAAGGGTGTACTCGACCTCCGGGTGACGATGCGGGGTAAGAGCGCCCACGGCTCCCAGCCCTGGCTGGGCAAGAACGCCGTGCTCCTCGCATACGAGCACTACCGCAGGGTTACAGGCCTGCCATTCACAGAACAGAGGACCGAGCTCTTCCCTTACCCGAGCGTGAACCTGGCGCGCATCATCGGAGGCGACGTTCTCAACCGCGTGCCAGACCGCTGTACCTACGACCTGGACGTCCGCTTCCTCCCTAACCAGGATCCGGAGGAGATCGTGCGCCAGATACGCTCCGTGGACCTCCCCGCCGATGTCGAGGTTCTGTTCTACCGAGAACCTACCTACGTGACACGCCAAAACCCCTACGTTAAGGTGCTCTGTGAGGTCTCGGCGCGCCACTTCCGCGGCAACCCCGTCAGCGTAGGCCGCCACGGTGCGAGCGACGTCGTCTACTTCCAGAGGGCTGGGGTGCCTGGTGTCGAGTTCGGACCGGTCGGCGGGGGACATCACGGTCCGAACGAGTATGTGGTGACCTCGTCTCTGGAAACGTACAGGCAGATGATCGTCCAGTTCGTCCAGATCGTCGGCCGCAACGGCAAGGCACCCTGATGCCGGAGACCTGGAACCTCAGGAGGCGTCTCACGCTCTCGGGAGGCGAGATCGCCTACGACGTCCTCGGCTACGGGCCGCCCCTGATCCTGGTCCACGGGACGCCGAGCCGTTCCTACATCTGGCGCGACGTCGCCTTGAGGCTGGCGGACAGGTTCACCGTCTACGTCTTCGACCTGCTGGGGTTCGGCCAGTCGGAGCGCAGAGAAGGGCTCGACGTCTCTATCTCGGGCCAGTCACGTCTGCTCGCCGAGCTGGTAGAGGCCTGGGAGCTCGAGGCGCCCTCGGTAGCAGGCCACGATATCGGGGGCGCGATCGCCCTGCGTACCCACCTGCTCGAAGGCGTGATTTTCGGGTGCATCGCCCTGGTCGACAGCGTCGTCCTCCGTCCGTGGATAACACCCACGACCAGGCACGTAAAGGCGCACCTCGACGTCTACGGAACCATGCCTGCCAAAGTCTTCGAGGCCATCGTCGCCTCGCACCTTCGCACGGCGACGCACAGGCCGCTGGACCAACACGCCTTCGCGACCTACCTCGAGGGGTGGAGGGGGGAGTCTGGGCAGAGGCTCTACCTCCAGAAAGATGCCCAGCTCGACGAGGAAGACACCACAGAGTTCGAGCCTCTACTCTCGTCCATAGGTGTTCCCGTCAGCATCATCTGGGGCGAGCAAGACGCATGGCTCGATCCCGCACTCGCCGAACGCCTGCACGAACTCATTCCAGGCTCCGACCTCCTCGTGTTGCCGGAGACAGGGCACTTCGCCATGGAAGACAGCCCACAAGAAGTCGCAGCAGCGCTCTTCGACTTCTTCACGGGCTGTGGTGCGCGGCCCCTATAAATCGCATTTCAGCGCATATGCATTCGCGTGGGCAAGTCCTGGCCGAAATGCTGACTAGCGAGGGATGGGGAAGGCACGCGCCTTCCCCATCCCTCTGTTACCTTCTCGTTTCGGCTTCGGCCTCCTGAAAAGGTTCGGCTTCCCCGCGAGGTGGCGCGCCGCCGGCGCCGCTCGCCTGGGCCTCGGCTTCGGCCTCCTCCTGGGGTATCGCGCCTTCGGCAATGGCGACGATGTTGTTCTGTATCGAGGAGATCTTGCCTCCCATACTCGCCCAGACCCCGATCGAGAACCCCTCGTCCACGGGCTCGCCTAGTTTCTGCTCGTACTCGACTTCGTCGCCCTCGGCGACGAGCCGGGTGGCCGGCTTCAACAAACCGCCGCCAAGGGGAATGTGCACTCCAGAGATCTTTCCGACCAGAGAGACGATACCCTCCTCGGGAGGATCGGTCTTCGTATCGGCGTACTCCTTGCCCTCCCTGTCCTTGGGGATCAAGAAGAGGGCGTTCGTCATCCGCCGTACGTAGCCGTCGCCGTTCCCTATCTCCTTGATACCCATGTCGTGCAGGTAGGGCCCGCCGTCCAGAAGGGAGAGGTGACCGGAGTTCTGGACGTCCAGCCCGGCAATCTCCAGGACCTCAGCGAAGGATGCCCCTATCGGCACTTCGTAGACCTTCAGGTCTATCCCCTCGCCGTAGAGGGTGAAGACTGTTGTGGTGGTGGGTTTGCCAAGGAAGAGCGCGTTGTAGACGTTGAGCAAGGTCTCCGAGTTGTTGACGACCTTGCCGACGTCCGGCGGAATTCCAGGGCGCCTCATACCCTGGGGGGTGTCGAGGAACCTGGGCACCCGTGCGTCCGTAGCGTGCTTGACTAGGGTCTTCTCCTCACCAAGGGCGTACGTGTCAGGTACGTAGCGCACGTCGAAGAAGCCGTTACCGGCGTGCTCTGCGTAGTCGGAGAACCATTCCCGGTCCTTCTCGTGAACGCACAGGGAGATCTGCTCGAAGTCGAAGATCGCCTTCATGGCCTCGAAGAGCTGCAGGAAGTCCTCCAGATGCTCCTTGTGCACCAGCTTGTCCCCCCAGTAGCCCGGCTCGCTCTCCGTGGCGTTGACGAGCAGGTGAGGCTGGGGGACCTTGTACTTGAAGTAGGTGGGGAAACCACCGCCCCCAGCGCCGACGATGCCGGCCTGGCGCATGATCTCCACAGCCTCCTCCACGCTCAAGGCCTTGACTTCTTCCAGGCTGCGTTGCTTCATCTCGGCCATGATCCCTCGCCCTAGAGAGTCATCCGGTTAGTTGACTTCGACGCCAGGCGCGATGTGCGAGTAGTCGAACTCGGCGGCCCTGGTCTTGGAATGCTGCATCTCTCCGGGGACCTCGTCGCCCGGATAGATGGCCTCCACCGGGCATTCTGGCATGCACATGGAGCAGTCGATGCACTCAGCGGGGTTGATCAGGAACTGGTCATCGGCGTCGTAGATGCAGTCCACCGGGCACGCCCCTACGCAAGCCGTGTTCTTCGTGCCGATACACAATTCGGTAATAACATAGGCCACGTTGTTTCCCCTTTGTTAGTGCTAGATTCTCCGGAAACCAGTCTAACCAATGCGCTAACGTTGTCAACAGACGGGAGAACTCTCTGCAAAGGGGAACGACGGTGCTCGCCAGGCACGCCCGAATCACGACCGAAGGCCATTAGTCGCCGTTTGCTACCTTTAGTTACCGCTTGAACTTTCTTCCGCGCGCGAGTATATTTCAGGCAGTTATCGGGCAGAAAGGCTGGGTTTGGCGCTAGGTCTGTTGCAACAGGGAGCCTCCTACGGGATGGTGTATCTGTACGTGGGGATCTTCATGTTGCTGGTCACCGGTTTCGTCGCGACCACGCTGGTGCTCGCGCGTCTGATCTCCCCTGGCCGGAGGTCGAGCGCGAAGTCCCAGAATTACGAGACGGGCGAGGTCACGGTTACCGACCCGTGGCGGCCTTTCCCAGTGCGCTACTACGTCTTCGCCCTGCTCTTCCTGGTCTTCGACGTGGAAGCGGCCTTCCTGTTCCCGTGGGCCGTCATCTACAGGAGCCTCGGCGTCTACGGTTTCGTGGAGATGGTTATCTTTGTCTCGATCCTGGCTGTGGGGTTGGTCTACGCCTGGAAGAAGGGAGCCCTCAAGTGGGTGTGATGCAACAGTTCAACGAGCCGAACCTAATAACTACGAGCACGGACAAACTCTTCAACTGGGCCCGCAAGAACTCGCTCTGGCCGCTGCAGTTCGGCCTGGCCTGCTGCGCCATCGAGATGATGTCGACGGGCATGGCCCACAACGACCTCGACCGATTCGGCGCGGGTTTCTTCGCGGCCTCGCCGCGGCAGGCCGACGTCATGATCGTCTCAGGGACCGTCTCGACCAAGATGGCCGAGCGCATGACCCGCCTCTACGAGCAAATGCCTGAGCCAAAATGGGTCATAGCGATGGGGGCCTGCGCGATCTCCGGCGGCCCGTTCCTGGATGGGTACTCCGTGCTGATGGGCGCGGACAGGGTGATACCCGTCGACGTGTACGTGCCGGGTTGCCCGCCGCGACCCGAGGCGCTTATCTTCGGGATCATGACGCTCCAGAAGAAAATAGAGCGCGACCAGCAGGTAGGCTACGAGCGGCCCCGCCCCGCCCTCGTCGACGAGGACGGCACCATCAACGAGTACCTGCCCGAGCGTGAGTACACGGAGATCAGCGAGGGCAAGGCACCCCGCCTCGAAGGGATGAGACCACTCAAGCGCACCTACGTCTTCGAGCGTGCTGGCATGCCGCCTGCCTCCCAGACGGACGTCGGCTGGGTTCCGCCTGAAGTGAAGAAGAGACTCAAGGAAGAGGCCAGGAAGGCAGCAGAGGCGAAGAGCGAAGCCGGCGGCGAGGCTGATGGCAAGGAGAACGCTTAGGTGGCCCTCACGTTGCCTGAAGGGGACCTCCAGAGCAGGTTACAGCGCTACCTCGATGGCCTCGGCGACCGCCACGGCCTCGAGGAAGCGGAGATCGTGGGAGATGTAGTGCGGATCGTCGCCCGTAAGGACGACATTCCTGCCGTTCTGGCGACGGCCCGCGAGACTTTGGCCATCCCTCACCTCTCATTCATCACCGTCGTCGACAGGCAGGGCTCCTTCGAGCTGACATACGAGCTCATGGACTTCCGCGGGGCCACGGTGAGGGTCAAGACGACCATCGAGGGAGATGAGCCTGTTATAGGGACGGTCACGGGCGTCTACCCGACGGCCAATTGGCACGAGCGGGAGGCCTACGACATGTTCGGGGTCGCTTTCGCCGGTCATCCCGACCTGCGCAGGACGTATATGTGGCAAGACCACTTCGACCACCACCCGCTGCTCAAGAGCTTCGAGATAAGTACCAAGCGCACCTTCGAGGGATTGAGGTAAGAGTATGCTTGGAGAAGAACGCCGCGCGGAACACGAGGGCGCGCTCACCGAGCCGGCGAGCGGCCGGCTCGTAAGCCCCGATATAAGGGACGAGTTCGGGCTCGAGACAATAGACATGAACATGGGTCCGCAGCACCCGGCCATGCACGGGCTCCTCAGGCTTATCCTGGAGCTCGACGGGGAGACGGTGGTCAGGTGCGATCCAGTGATGGGCTACCTGCACCGCTGCCAGGAGAAGATCGCCGAGAACCGCATGTATCCTGCGGTGATCCCGATGACCGACAGGCTCGACTACTTCGCCAACATGCACAACGAGCACGGCTACTGCCTCGCCGTCGAGGACCTGCTCGACGTGGAGATACCACCGAGGGCAGAGTACATCCGCGTCCTCATGTGCGAGCTCATGAGGCTCGCCAGCCACATCCCATCCATAGGCTTCCTCATGCTCGAGCTCGGGGCTTTCACCCCGATCCTCTACGCCTTCCGCGAGAGGGAGCGCATCCAGACCATCTTCGAGGCTGTGACGGGCGCGCGGATGATGTTCCACTACATACGTATCGGGGGCGTCAAGGCCGACCTACCTCCAGATATACCGCAGAAGATCTGGGATTACATCGAGAGCCTCGAGGACCATTTCAAGCGGGACTTCGTCGACCTGATCCAGGGCAACGAGATCTTCATCTCCCGCACGCGGAACGTGGGGAAGATGACGCAGGAGCAGGCCGTCGAGATGGGCGTGACCGGGCCTGCCCTGCGCTGCACCGGCGTGGACTTCGACATAAGGATCGACTACCCATACAGCGCCTACCCCGAGATGGAGTTCGAGGTCATAACGGATACGGCGGGCGACGTCGAAGCTTCCTACAGGGTCCGTATCGCCGAGTGCCTGCAGAGCATCAGGATTATCAAGCAGTGCCTGGAACAGATACCCGAGGGCGAGGTGATGGGAGATACGGGCCGCCGCATCCGTCCGCCCGAAGGTGAGGGCTTCGGAAGGGTCGAGAGCCCCCGCGGTGAGTACGCGGTCCATGTAGTCTCGGACGGCTCTGACACTCCTTACAGGGTCCATTACCGCGACCCCAGTTTCTGCAACATGCAGCTCCTGCAAGAGATCGTGCCAGGTCATTATCTGCCAGACATTATGCCGATCATGGGCCTCATCGACCCCGTCTCAGGAGGGTGGGACAAGTAGATGCAGACGGTCCTTAACCTGCTCGAGGTCGAGCCGATAAGGCTGCTCATCTCCTTCGGGGCCGTGCTGTTCCTCGTGCTCAACCTCGCGGCCGTCCTTACGATGGCAGAGAGGAAGGTCTCGGGCTACATCCACCTCCGTTTCGGGCCAAATAGGGTCGGACCACGCGGGCTGTTGCAGCCGGCCGCTGACGTCTTCAAGCTCTTTACCAAAGAGAACGTCGCGCCGGGCCGCTCGGACCTGTGGGTCTTCCTCGGGGCGCCCATAGCCATGTTCATCCCAGCGGCGCTCGTATGGCTCGTCGTCCCGTTCGCGCCAGGCGCGGTCGTCGCCGACCTCAACGTCGCCATACTGTTCTTCGTCGCGATCACATCGATCGGCGCATTGGGTGTCGTCATGGCCGGATACGGGAGCCGCTCGGCGTTCTCGCTGCTTGGCGCTTTGCGCGGAGCTGCGCAGATGATCTCCTACGAGGTGCCCCTGATCCTGAGCCTCCTCGGCGTCGTGATGCTGTCTGGAAGCCTCTCACTCACCGACGTGGTAAGAGCGCAGGGGGATACCATCTGGACCTGGTACTTTTTGCCCCAGCTCCCGATGTTCCTGACGTTCTACATCTCGGGTATCGCCGAGGTGAAGCGGGTGCCTTTCGACCTCCCAGAGGGTGAGAGCGAGATCGTAGGCGGTTTCATGATCGAGTACTCCGGGATGACCTGGGCCCTCATACAGGCCGCTGAGTTCGCCTCGATGGCGGTCATGTCGGCCATCACCGTAACGCTGTTCCTGGGGGGCTGGCAGCCGCCGTTGCCCTTCCTGGACCTCGGGCATTTCAATTGGGTCTGGTTCGGTATCAAGACAGCGCTCATTATGTTTACTTTCCAGTGGATCCGGTGGACCGTACCCCGTCTCAGGATGGACCAGCTCATGGACCTGGGCTGGAAGGTGCTGGTTCCGATGACCCTGATATGGCTGTTCGTTACGGCCGGAGCTATGCTTGTTATCTAGGAGGTTTCGATGCCGCAATTAGGACAGGGCATATTGAAGGGGATGGGCGTTACCCTGCAGCACCTCTTCGGGCAGAAGATCACCCGCCAGTACCCCGAGTACAAGCGCGAACTCCCGGAGCGGAGCCGCGGGATGCTCACGGTCGACATGGACCGCTGCATCGCGTGCCTGCAGTGCATGAGGATCTGCCCAGACCACTGCATCTCCATCGAGCAGACCAAGCGCGACGCCGACGGCTCGGGCAAGGCCAAGCCCTACGCCGTAGGGTTCGTGATCGACGATTCACGCTGCATGTACTGCTCGCTCTGCGTCGAGGTATGCCCGGTCGACTGCATCTACCACACAGAAGAATTCGAGGCGCAGGCCTACAACCGCCTTGAGCTGGCCAGGCAGTTCGGCGAGCGTCCCGTCGACCCTACGGTGGACCCCAAGCCCGCCGCCAAAAAGAAGAAAAAGCCTACCGCCAAGAAAGCGCCAAGGACCGTAGAGCGTCCCGTAACCGAGAAAGACGACGCGGCTTGACGGTAGCGTTTGTCTTCCTGGCCGGGATGACGCTGGTCTCGGCGCTCGGCGTAGTCCTGAGCCGCAGCGTCGTCCACTCGGCGCTGTTCATGTCGGGGTCGTTCCTCGGTGTCTCTGGGTTTTTCGTGATGCTCAACGCGCCGGCCCTCGCCGCTTTCCAGGTCCTCATCTACGTCGGGGCGGTTACCGTGGTGATCCTGTTCGGGATCATGTTTACCCAGAAACCGCAGGTCAGGCGCTACCGCACCATTATCAATCGCCAGTTCTGGGCTGGCTTCCTTGTTGCCGTAGGCGTCGGTGCCTTCCTTGCCTACGTGCTCTCCGCCGAGGACTGGGGAGGAGCCGAGGCTGGTAACGGGCCGCGGCAGGTCGGGGCCTTCGGTCGGGATCTGCTCGGCGTCAGCCAGGGGGCTGAGATCTTCACCCTGCTATACGAGGTCGTCTCGGTGCTGCTCCTCGTGGCCGTCGTAGCCGCCATCGTGGTGAGCCGCCGTAAGATCGGGGAAGGCGTGGATAGGGGCGTGCGAGAGTAGTGCCCCAGATCCCGACACAGGTACAAGAGTTCCTTGACACGCTGGTCGCGGCCCCGCCACTCGAAGGATATCTCGTGGTGGGTGCGATCCTTTTCGCCATAGGGGCGTGGGGGGCCCTGATACGCCGCAACGCCCTCGTCGTCTTTATGTGCGTCGAGCTCATGATAAACGGCGTCAATCTCACGCTCGTCGCCTTCGCTGACTACCTCCCGAACGCAGGAGGACTCGGCGTTAGCTACGCCGTGCTCGTGCTCGCCATAGCCGCGGCGGAGGTCGCCGTGGGGCTCGCTATCGTGCTCGCCGTGTTCCGCTCGCGGCGGACCGTCAACGTGGACGAAGTTACCTCCATGAGGGGCTAGAAGGGAACTCGTGCAGACCGTAGGCCAACAGTTGATCATCACGGCCATACCAACGCTCCCCGCGCTGGTCTTCCTCGTGCTGGTCTTCACAGGACGCCTCCTCAAGGAGAACGCGCAATACGTTGCCATACTCGGGGTGACCATCTCGCTCGTCTTCTCGGTCTTCGCTCTGTTGTTCGTGGCAGGCATCGTCCCCGGCGGCGGGGTACCCATAGAGTTCTCGGTGAACTGGATAGATCTTGGCCAGGGCGGCTCGTTCCCGATGGGGGTGTATATCGACGGGCTCGCCGCGGTGATGCTCGTCGTAGTGTGTTTCGTGAGCCTCATGATCCAGCTCTACTCGGGGGCTTTCATGGAGGGCGATAAACGCTTCGCCTGGTTCTACGCGGTGCTAAACCTGTTCACGGCTTCGATGCTCGGGCTCGTGCTGGCGCCGAACTTCATCCAGCTCTACGTCTTCTGGGAGCTGGTGGGTCTTTGCTCCTACCTGCTCGTCGGACACTGGTTCGAGAAGCCTTCGGCTCGCGACGCCGCGGTAAAGGCCTTCGTCGTCACCAGGATCGGGGACGCCGCGCTGTTCGTCGGGATCATCATCTTCTGGGCGACGACAGGATCTGTGGCCTTCACGGACATCTCGGAGGCTGCCCAGGCCGGGTTTATCGGCGGCTCTCTGTTCACCACGGCCGTGATACTCGTCTTCGTCGGCGCCGTCGGCAAGAGCGCGCAGTTCCCGTTGCACGTGTGGCTCCCCGACGCCATGGAGGGCCCTACGCCCGTGAGCGCCCTGATCCACGCCGCGACCATGGTCGCGGCGGGCGTCTACCTGGTGGCCCGCACCTACGACATCTTCGTCCAGAGCCCCACTGCCATGCTCGTCGTCGCCTACATCGGCGGCTTTACGGCGTTGATGGCCGCGACAATGGCGCTTGTCAAGAAGGACATAAAGCGGGTGATCGCTTACTCTACTGTCTCGCAGCTCGGCTATATGATGCTTGGCCTGGGGATCGGTTCCTATACTGCAGGCTTTTTCCACCTCTACAATCACGCCTTCTTCAAGGCTCTCCTGTTCCTTTGCGCCGGCAGCATCATCTACGCGATGGACTCCTACAACCTCGTCGAGATGGGGGGACTGAGGCGTAGGATGCCCATCACGTTCTGGACCATGCTCATAGCGGGGCTCTCGCTCTCGGGGATCTTCCCCTTCGCAGGCTTCTGGTCCAAAGACGCGATCGTCGCCTCGACCTACGAGGAGCACTACTACCTGCTCTTCGGCATGGCGCTGCTTACCGTGTTCCTCACGGCGTTCTACATCTTTAGGGCCATCTTCCTCGCCTTCACCGGCGAGCCGCGCACCGAGCCGGCCCGCGAGGCCGCGGAGTCGCCGGGAATCATGACGGGGCCGATGATGATCCTGGCCTTCTTCGCCATCGTGAGCGGCTGGGTCGGGATACCAGAAGGGTTCGGCCTTCCCGTAAGGGACTATTTCAGCGAGTTCGTGCGCCCGAGCGAGTTCGCCGCGGCGACGCTGGGGCACGAAGCGCACGCCTTCAGCTTCGTGCTTGGTGGGATCTCGGTCGTCAGCGGACTACTCGGGATCGGACTCGCTTACGCGCTCTACGTCGCGAGACCGGAGCGGGCAGGGGAGCTTGCGGCCAGATTCTCCTGGCTCCACACGTTCCTGGACAAGGGATGGTACTTCGACGCGCTCTACAGTGCGACGTTCGTGAGGTTCGCCATGTGGCTCGGAGAGGCGACCCGAAGGTTCGACCGTAACGTCATCGGTGGTCTCGTGGGTGGGGTGGGACGAGGCACTCTGGGGACAGGCGGGCTGCTTCAGCGGCTGCAGAACGGCGCGGTCCAGAGCTACGCGCTCTTTATCCTGCTGAGCGTCCTGATCATCGGGGTCATAGTAGGGGCGCAGTACGCGGCGATGGTAGTCGGTCTGATCGCCCTGGTAACGATCGCAGCTTTCGCAGTGGGGACCCGACTGTGATAACTACGATAATCATCCTCATTCCGCTGCTCGGCGCCATACTCATGCTGCTCTTGCCCGATGAGGAGCGCCTGTTACGCTACACGGCCCTCGGAATTTCGGCCGTGCCTCTTGTGCTCGCGGTCTACGTCTACTTCGCCTTCAGGGACGACCTCGGCGTCGCTGCGCTCTCCCAGGACGTAACCTGGATCCGGTCCCTGAACATAGGCTACCGCGTCGGACTCGGAGGTCTCGGGTTCGGGATGTTCTTCCTCTCGACGTTCCTCACGGTCATAGCGGTTCTCGCTTCAAGGGACGTGCAAAGAAACCTCAAGCAGTACTTCGCAGCGATCTTCGTCGCCGAGGTGGGGATGCTAGGGGTCTTCGCGGCGCAGGATCTGATCCTGTTCTACGTCTTCTTCGAGGTCACGCTGATCCCCATGTACCTGCTCGTCGGCGTGTGGGGGGACGAGAACAGGCGTCCGGCCGCGATCAAGTTCTTCATCTATACGTTCCTCGGCTCGACGGTGATGCTGGCGGGATTCCTGGCATTCGGCATCCTCGCTGATTCGTACGCGATGAACGACCTCGGCGGCGGTGGCGGCCTCTCGCGGACGGCCCAGGTCGCCGTGGCTGCCCCCATCCTGTTCGGGTTGCTCGTCAAGGTGCCAGCCGTGCCGCTGCACAGTTGGCTTCTGGACGTTTACGTCTCCAGCCCGACTTCGACCAACGTGCTGCTCTCAGGGGTTCTGCCGAAGTTGGGGACCTACGGCCTGATCGCGGTGGCCATCCCCCTGCTTCCCCAGGGCGTCGAACCATTCCTCCCTTATGTGGCTGCTTTCGGGGTGATCAACATCATCTACGGAGCTTTCGTGGCCTTCTTGCAGCCCGACCTCAAGGCGCTCGTCGCCTACTCCTCCATAGGAACTCTTGGCTTCATCCTGCTCGGTGCCGCCTCGGGGAACGCAGTCGGCCTCAACGGGGCCGTCTTCCAGCAGGTCTCGCACGGGCTCTACTCCGCCCTCCTTTTCATCCTCGTCGGCATCATAGCGGCCCGCACGGGGACCCGCCGCATCGAGGACCTCGGCGGGCTGGCCGCAAGGATGCCGTGGGCCGGAGGGCTCCTGGCCCTCGGTGCCCTCGCCGCGATGGGGCTGCCTGGGCTGGCCGTCTTCATCTCCGAATTCATGAGCATCATGGGCGTGTACGCGACGTTCCCCGTGCAGGGAGTACTCGCGGCGCTGGGGATTATACTCTCGGCGATGTACCTGCTTTACATGCTGGCCCGTGTGATTTTCGGCCCCATCGAACGTCCCGACTACGAGGAGATCGGGGACGCTGGGCCGGTCGAGATGGCTTCGGTCGTGCCGCTGGCGGTGTTGCTCGTCGTGCTAGGCGTCTTCCCGGCCCTGCTGATGAACATCCAGCGCCCGGCCGTGGATGCCGTACTGATCGTGATAGGGGGTAGCTAGTGACCGGGCAGGCATTCATCGCGCTCTTGCCCGAGCTGCTCTCCACAGGATTCCTGATCCTGGTCCTTTTGGCCGGCGTGTTCAGCGATAGTAATGCAGGGGTGGCTGCGGGCCTGGGCGCCCTGGGGACGCTGGCCGTGTTCGGGAGCGCCGCCGTCCTGCTCGCGACCGGCTTCTCGGGAAGCTACTTCGGCGGCGGCTTCGTGGTAGACGGCTTCGCACTGTACTTCAAGCTGATAGTCGCAGGCTCGGCTTTCTTCGCCGTGCTCGCAGCAGCGCGCTGGTCTGGCCAGACCGGCGACGCCCCTGAATATCTGACGCTAATCCTCTCCGTCGTACTTGGCTCTACACTCCTTGTCTCCATGCGGGACCTCTTCGGCGTCTTCCTCGCCATAGAGCTGGCCACCATACCTTCCTACGCCATGGTCGCCTTCGACAGGAGCCGCCGCGAGAGCGCAGAGGGCGGGATGAAGTACCTCATCACGGGCGTCATCGCCTCCTCCGTATTGCTTTACGGCATCGTCTTGATCTACGGCGTCTCCGGCTCTGCGATGCTCCAGGACGTGGCGGACACTTTCTCCGGCACCCTCACCCCCGTCGCGGTTCTCGGGCTCGTGCTAATGATCTCGGGCTTCGCCTTCAAGCTCTCGGCGGCGCCCTTCCATTTCTGGACCCCCGATGCCTACCAGGGCGCCCCTACGAGCGCGGCCGCCTTCCTCTCGGTTGGCCCCAAGGCCGCCACCTTCGCGATCCTACTGCGGATTCTCCTCGAAGGCATGCCGGACGCCGCGCCGACCTGGACGGCGGTGATGGCCTTTCTGGCGATCATAACTATGTTCGTTGGAAACCTCTTCGCCCTCAGACAGCGGAACGTCAGGCGGATGCTGGCGTACAGCTCGGTAGCCCACTCCGGGTATATCCTGGCCGCCTTCGCGGCGATCCAGGGGGGCGGCGTCGCGTTCGCCGTGCAGGCAGTCCTGATCTACACGGCCGCCTACGCCATTATGAACATGGGTGCCTTCCTCGTCATTGATATCGTCGGCGAGG
>DATDKO010000096.1:0-4834 GCA_036519935.1 Rubrobacter sp.
CGACACCCACCGGGGAGTCCGCCAGTATAGTGCCCGTGATCGTGTTCCATGGGGACCGCGACAAGACGGTTCACCCGCGCAACGCCGACCACTTGCTCGAACACTACTGCCCCGCCAAGACCGCCGGTAGCCAGGAGGAGGCGGGCGGATCTACGCCGCGCGGGACGGTCCGTCAGGGACAGGTTCCCGGCGGGCACGCCTACACTCGCGCTACGTACCGCGACGCCGGAGGACGCGCCATCGCGGAGCGGTGGACCGTCCACGGGCTTGGGCACGCATGGTCGGGCGGGAGCTCCTCAGGCTCCTACACCGATCCTAAGGGCCCAGACGCCTCCGCAGAGATGGTGCGCTTCTTCAATGAGCACCCTAAGCGGGAACCGATAGGTCAGGCGACCGATTGACGGGTACGGAGAGGATATAAGCGTCGGCAAAACCAACGGATAGCATCCTAGAAAAGTCCGTTGAGGAAGCCAGCGGAGCGCCCTCCCACTATGTCCCTCAGTACGGCGAACAGGTCTCTAAATATCTTCGCCCCGAGAACTCTGTGGATGCTCGTGGTCAGGACGCTCCGTTCTTAGCTTGCCTAATGGTCGGAGGCTTCTATAACCGAAAGAAATTACTCATTTGCGGTATGTGCTCGGGGTCTGCTCGACACCACAATCTGATCAATCGTCAAGCCTGGCGCACTCTGAATCTTTCCCCCTCACAGAGCGACACCTGGCTTTTCTCTTGCCTCTGCCGGCGCTCCTGGGCCCTATGGACCGGGTCCTAATCAAAAAATACCCAATTCTGACTATGCCTTGAGGTTCTCCAGTTAACGCCCAGCCAACACCTCGCCTCTATGATGGTCCCTACAACACCAGCGGTCTCTGTGAGTACCGAACAGCGCCGCGGCTGGCGAGTCCCGCCCTCTACGGAAAGAGGTGCCCCTTATGAAGCTATTCGGCTCTGAGAGAGTAGCGTCCACCGAAGTTCGCGGAAACAGAGGAAAGGCGCCCATCTTGAACAACCACCATATGATAGAAGAAGGCGCCCAGGAAGCCGCCGTAGAAGCGTTCCTCGCGGCTCACGAAGGTCCCACCCAAGATGTAGAAGTGCGGCGAGGTACGTGGTCCATCTACTGCCTCTGCAAGCGCTGCGGAGAGATCCACACCTACGAGGTGGATAACGAGGCGAGGCAGCAGGCCCTCGGGTTGTCGCCGTGGCAGGAGGTAAGAAGCTTTCTTCACCCGAGTGCGTAGAAGGGGCTTTCTCGGAAACCTTGTGCGCCACGATTTGTCGAATGCTAGTGTGAAGAGCGCTTGCCGAAGCTGATGAGCCAGGAAGGAAGCATATCCTGGATTATTGGTCTAGAAGCACCTTTTTTGGAGTCGGAAGCAGTTTGTTGATGGCGATGGCCGTGCTCGTGCTTCTCCTCGTGTGGGCGCTAGGCGAGAATGGCAGCCCGCAACGTTCGGAGGAGATACAGTTCGCTCTCGCCCAAAGCGTTCGCGCTCAGACTGCACCGGCCAACCAAATACCTACATGCGGGCAGCTCCTTAGAGAATTCGAGTCCGACCCGCGAACTCAGCAGGCCTCCCCTGAGGAGCGACAGTTCGTGCGGGCCTTCTTGCAGACGTACGTGCAGCGTCTCCTGGACGAGGGCGTGCCAGGAGCTTCCCGACTTGACCCAGACGGTAATGGCATAGCATGCGACGAGTTGCAGAGTGCCGGTGGTGGCCAGTCCGCAAGGGCTGGTAGGGCTTCACCACGACCTTCAGTCGATGGTGGCAGCCAGCTTCTAAATCGGTATGGCAGCCTCTTGGAGGCTGGCGGACCCACTTCCGGTCCCGCACCGCTCATGCCCAACGGTGGCTGCCCACGAGAGTTCCCTACAATGCGTGACGGGGCGTGCTACCCGCGCTAAGCTTGTCGTTGTCTCCAAAGAGGAAGCGGACGAGAAGCGGGTCGGGGCATCCTCACATACTCTCTGCGGGGCTCTGGCCTTCATAATGCCCTCGGCCGCGCTTTCCCTCAGCCTCTTTCGCGCAGCCTTCGATCTGCCCCGGTCTAATACCGTAAGGCCTCCCCACCCTAATACCAGCGCCTATCACAGCCTATTGGAGTACGAGGGGGCTCCTCCGTACTCGACCGTCGAAACGCCTCTCTTCGTCCGTGGGCGCGGAATCCCCACGCTGGGTTTAGAGTATGCGTGGCAATATCCATACTTGGTCGGGAAACCGCGTCGGTCGAGCGAAACGGTGAGAAGAAGATAAGAACGCGAAAGGGGTGCTGTGTCCGAAGACGTGGCCATCGCTCAGATAGTTACCGCAATAACCACCGTGTTCTACGCAGCGGTCTTCGCGATCGGGTACTACCTTAAAATAAGAGGAAACCGTAAGATATTGAGGGAGATGCGCCAGGAACGACTCTCTGGCGGGCGGCCGCAAATCATCGTCGAAATGAACCTGCTCAACCTGCCGATCATAGAGTTCGTCGTGCGGAACGTGAGCGGGGGGCCGCCACAGACATAACCTTCGAGTTCTCGGACTCCATAGAGGTTTCTTCTGGCTTCGTGCTTTCCGAGTTGCGTTACCTCAGGGAGGGGGTGCCCTTCATGTTTGCTGTGCAGCCCAATGGCTAAAGTCGAGCTTGACGGAGTTCTCGGAAGTTCGGAGAGCAGGCTGGTTTTCGCCTGATGCGTCACTCCGCCCGGGTTCGGGGAGTAGAATACCGGCATCGAAAGGATCCCACGCAAAGATCGTTCCCCATCCTCCCGGCCGAACTGGCCGCTAGTGCTCCTTGCCGTCGCAGCTGTCCTGGCGGCGGGCGTTGCACTGGCGCTGCTGTTCGCTTCAGTGCCTCCGGGCAACGACTCTGCGGAGGCTGGCTTCGCCCGCGATATGATCGTCCACCACGGCCAGGCCGTCCAGATGGCAGAGATCATAAGGGACAAGACCCACAACGACGACATGAGGCTCCTCGCCGCAGACATCTCCCTCACCCAGCAGGGCCAGGTCGGCATCATGCAGGGCTGGCTCGGGGTGTGGGGCTTGCCCATCACCGGAGAGGATCCTGCTATGGCGTGGATGGGTCATCCGACGGATGGCCTCATGCCTGGCATGGCAACCCCAGATGAAATCACTCGCCTGAGCACGCTTCCCGCAAACAGGGCAGACGTGCTGTTCTTGAGGCTCATGATCGCCCATCACGAGGCTGCCATACCGATGGCCCAGGCGATCCTAAAGCGCACAGATGAGCCCGAGGTCAGAGAGCTCGCCAAAGCCATAGAGAACTCACAGAAGGCGGAGATAGAGAACATGAAGGCCATGGTGGCGAAGAAGGTGGGCGGCTCCGCAGAGGTAGATCTCGCACCGGCGAACGGCTCGGGAACGACAGGAACAGCGACCCTCTCGAAGGTCGATGGTGGTGTGAAGGTCGTGCTAGAGATCTCGGAACTTCCCAGTTCGGGGACGATGTACCTTGCACACATCCATCCTGGCACCTGCACCGACGAAGAGGGTGGAGGCGAGCACAGTCATTCCCACCACGAGCACGGGGCTGCTGAGGAGATCGAGTATCCCCTCACGCCAGTAAAGCCGGATGCGGAAGGTGATGGGACGAGCACGACCGTGGTCCACAACGTCACGCTCGAAGGCTTGCTCTCGGGCGACCCCAAGCACCTCAACGTCCACAAACCCGGCTCCGGGGAGCCGTCGCCGCTGACTTGCACCAACCTCAACGAAGCGATGTAGAGAAGCACCGAAGAAAGCTATTCACCCCACTGGTGAGAAGGTCAGTTCTCCGAAGTTCGCACCTGGCATCTACGGGTGGCATCATGATGCGAACAAGCGCACCTACTGGGCAAGAAGGGAAGGACGATGGTATCTAATCCTCTCATTGGTACCTGGAGACTCCTGTCTTGGGAAAACAGAAGCCTAGAAGACGGCCAGGTCAGCTACCCGCTCGGTAAGGATGCTACCGGATACATCATGTACAACGACGATGGTTACATGTTCGTGGCCATCATGGCTCCTAACCGCCTGAGGTTCGCCGCCGACGATCTTCTGAGCGCCACCAAAGAGGAGGAAGCCCAAGCCGAGGAAACCTACGTCTCCTATTGCGGGCGGTATGACTTCCTGGGAGACACGGTAGTCCACCATGTGGAGATGAGCCTGTTTCCCAATTGGATGGGCGGCGACCAAGAACGCCTGGTCGAACTCAGGGGAAACCGATTGACGTTGAGCACGCGAGCTCTGTTGCTCAGGGGCATTCAGCAGAGTGCACACCTGATCTGGGAGCGTCTCTCGACGTCTGAGAACTAGACTCGTTGGTCACCCAAGTACGTGGAAGGATCATTCTCCGAAATTGGCCATAAATAGTTCATTTGCGGGATGCACCGGATCCTCCCGGGGAGCATCATGTGTTCCCCACGCCGGCGCCTCGGCGTAGCTCCGCGCTCCCGCAGTGGTGTGGCGAGCGCGATGTTGGCACCCAGGGCTTCCTGCAAAGCAGAGGCCTACGAGAGAACGCTCGACGAGATGATCCACTACCCCGGCAGTGAAGGAGAGACACTATGAAGGCGATTGTCCGGGACACCTACGGCCCACCCGATGTACTGGAACTCCGCGAGATCGACAAGCCCCAGATCTCAGACGATGAGGTACTCGTTCACGTGCATGCCGCCGGCGTGGGTCGGGACGTCTGGCACCTAATGACGGGTCTGCCTTACCCCATTCGCCTCGCCGGCTACGGCCTCCGCGCCCCCAAGAACCCCCTCATCGGCTCGGACATGGCCGGGGTTGTGGAGGCGCTCGGCAAGAATGTGAGAAGGTTCCATCCAGGCGATGAGGTG
>DATDKO010000097.1:0-3983 GCA_036519935.1 Rubrobacter sp.
CAGCAACGCCGGGGCGAGGTGGCGTAGCGTGGCGACGACTCCCTCGAAGGTCTCGCCGGTCACATGCGGGTCGGGGGTCCCTTCTCCCCAGCCGGTCAGCCCCCCGTCCGTCTCCAAACGCACCAACACGGTCGCCAAGTCCGGAAACGTGCCGTAAGAGACGACGAACGGCTCGAGCAGGGGCAGCTTTATGGGTACGATCTCTACACCGGTGATTCGCACTGTGCCTCCTCGAATACGTTCGACCGCAGAAAATCAGGTAACGGTACTCAGTCTCACCCGACCACGAAATCGCGTTCGAGCACATAGTAACCATGGGGTTCACCGCGCCGACCAGCGAAGCCCGTAATGACAAACCCGGACGCAAAGGCGGCCTCGAGGTTATCCCTTAGCCGAAAGCGCCACTCGCGCGCCCGGGCCGGATCGGAGGAGAGGAGACCGTCGAAGTCACCTGGAACGGCGAGGCGGATCCGGCTCTCGGATGTACTAGAAGCATATTCCGGTAGCGCGGCGAGCGCGCCTGGCGCGAGCGGTTGGTACCTTCCTAGCAGCCTTGACCTCACACGAGCGCTGCGGAGTGGCCAGGTGACGAACAGGCGATCGCTTGGCAGGCCTCCGTAGAGGCCTTCTCCGAAATGCTCCCCGTACAAGTTCCGGAGGTATTTGCGCGCGTGAGCGCCGAGGCGCTCGAAGTTCAGCCGCGCGTTCGCGGCCCGCAGTGGATCGACGGTCCACACGATCTCCTCGAAACCGGCCTGGAAAGCAATGATGGCTTGGAGCCCTTTCAGGGCGAACCCGATGCCGCCGCGGTATCCGGTCTCCACCGCCATCAGGTCGGAGACAAGGCGCGCACGGCCGTCCACGTAACCACCCCAACCCGATACGAAGCCCACCAGCTGTTCCCCATCGAAAGCCCCGAGTACCTCCCCGCCGGTTTCGTGGACGGCGACGAGGATGCTGGATGAAGCCAGGTCGCAGTCGGACACCCCGAAGACCGTGCGCTGAAGCTGTTCGGTTTTCTCTAGGTCGAGGCGCGAGCGCAGTGGCATGAAAAGCAATCGCCGCTCACCGACGGTCTTCCACCACCCTTCCGAGCTACCCTCGAAACCCAAGGTCTCAGGAGCAACGAAATCCGACGAAGGCTGCACCCTTACTGTTCCCGCTCGAAGCCTCGAGTGGCGGGCGCTGTGTCCTGGAGGCGCACGTCCGCGCCGCGGAGTATGACGAGTACCGGCACCGGCGAACTACGCACGATCTTGGTCGAGTTCCAGCCGAGGCCATCCACCGACGAACAGCCCGACCTTGATGACACCAACGAAGGAGACCGTGGTTATGCGCTGCCTCTTCAGGATCTTCTGCAGATGTACCCCCTCGACCACGCTCGGCTCTGTAGTCTGATCTGACATGTCTCATCTCCTTCCCCAAGGCATACAGTCCCAATAACATTATGATGCCCACCGATCATGCGATGCGCAAGGGCACGGAAACTCGCTCAGAGTAGGCCCACTTTCTTGCTCTACCTTGCCCAACCATCGCCAATCACTATGAGAACATCCTGATAGCTGCACGAGCATCTGGAAGCCAGAGCGTCTTGCATACTCGTGGGGTCTTCTATCTGTCAGGGGTAGCAGGCTCCATTTTATCCAGTATCGTGCACACGAATTCACGAGATTTTCTCTTACTACGAGTCCCGGCGAATAGATCTCCATTACACAGGGTATTTGTCAGCTCCTCGACCTCTTAGACCCAACCAGCATAGTGTTCACCTCGTGCAGGCCCGAGACGTGGCGCAGCTCGTCGGTCAGAGAGCAGAGTCCAGGATCCCTTCGTCGCTGCGCTTACTCAAAACTAACAGCGTGCCACCTTAGCTTGCGTTTTAACCATGAGGAGTTTTGCGATGAGCTTTATATCCATCGCAAATCCCCTCGCTTGCTGTCTTCACGGATTCAAGCAGCTGTTTTGATCGCCGGGTAGCGTTTGGCTCGGCCAGAAAGGCGGCCTTTGGGCCTCCCGGGCGACCTACCGCAGGGTTTCGGCGCCTTCGCTGGCGTGCCCAGCTCCGCCAAAAGCGACGAAACTACCCGATGGACCCGCACCGGTGTCAGTCGACCGGCGGCGTAGCGTCTCTCCCACGGCAGCTCAGGTCCGCAACGCGGGCGCGCGCCAACCTTAGCTGTGTGTAGGCGGCCACAACCAGCCAGCTCCACCGGTCGGCCTGTTCGGGGTGGCGAACCCGAGGGGTGGTCCATCCCATGCTCTGCTTGAGGAAGCGGAAGGTGTGCTCCAGGTCGAAACGCCGGACGTAGGAGCGCCAGATAAGATCGAGGTCCGGCACCGTCCCCTCCGGCCCGTGCCACCACAGCCACAAGACCCGAGGCTCGCGCCGCCTTTCGCCCCGGGGCAGACGCTCGACCTCGACTAGGATGAGCGTGCCGACCACGATGGGCAGGGGGCCCCGAGTACCCTTTGCTGCGTGGTTGTGGACCTTCGGGTGCATCTTCGCCCACGCCCGCACGCGCACAGATCCGTAACCGGCGTCCTCGCAGTGATACTCGGCGGAGGGGTCGGGCCATGTGCTCGGGTCAGCGCACTTCATCTTGGGCCCGTGACGACGGGGGCGTCCGATGTGTTCCGGCGGGTCGCACAGGCTCGGGTCGCCGTAGAAGCGGCGCCCGGCGCGCAAGCGGACGAGGATCTGGCACGGGCTCCCCTCCAGTCCCTGCTGCACCTTGACGGGGTCGTAGCCCGCATCGAAGACGAACAGAGGGGCAGCGTCGGTCCTACGAGAAGGAAGGGACCGCCGCAGGAAAGACCTCACCTGCTCGGCGGCGACCTCGTTGGTGTCTTGGGCGGGTCGGACGCGCCGCACGTCCACCGGAGCGGTCCAGCTCTCGCGCACGAAGCCCAGTTGTGCGATGAACTGGTAGGACCAACCCGCCACGATGGGCTGGCCGGCGGAGTGGCGAGAAGGATGGTAGTAGTAGCCTTGAGTAAGGGGCTGCACTCCGCATCGCAGCGGTCCCACACGCTCGTGTCCACAGCGTAGACGAAGGGCTCCCCTTCGGTGCCGGCGAGCGGATGGCGGGTCAGGAGCTTGCGTAGGGCTTGGTAGTCGATGCGTCCGCGATCCAACGCCGCGTAGAGGCTGCCCCAGCCGCGACGGTGCGACGCCTGGAGGCTCAGGTGGGCTGGAGAAGGGGAGGTGCCGTCCGCGGTGAGGATGGCGTCGGCGAGTTCGAAGAGGGCGTCTCTCCTGCGGTGGAAGCATTCGTAGAACGAGCGGCGGAAGGTTTGGAAAGCATCGGGAGGTTCCATGGTGTGCTCATCATGCACCCACCCAGAGCCTTCCGCATCTTTTGCCGCCAGCGGAGTTAAAACGCAAGCTTAGTTAAGGGTAAGACCGGAAGTCGTGGGCGGATGGAAGGCTACCTTTGCAGAAGCTTCACCAGGTTGCTGCACAAGGAGACAGGGAGCTTTCAAAGTGTCGGTCACTGTTGTGCGTTTTACCTGCAAAGCTGCATATTTGTGAGTGAAGCCGAGGGGATTCGAACCCCTGACCTCCGCCGTGCAAAGGCGGCAAGATAGATTGCCAGAGCTTTCCGGAGCTTGCAAAATGGCTGCAAAACCGCTTATTTCCTCGTTGAGGCTGCTCCCAAGTTTTCAGGCCATTCACTCAGGTTGCTGCACGGTTGCTGCACAGCAAGTTAGCGAACACTGCTAAGGGCCTGCACTGCAGGGAAGATGGTGGAGGCAGAGCTCAAACGGTCTTGATCGCCACGAAACATGAAGATCCGGGTTACCTCCATTCCCCGATATCCGGGCGGTGAGGTAGTCCTCCGTTTACTGGGTGTGGTGGGAGCAAGCATTCGGACTAGTAGAGGGTGGTTACGAGATTTAAGATGATGAGGTGATAGGTTGGTTTCTGCTAGCGGTTCTCGTAGTCATAGGCGCTCTGCTTGTTGATCACCTCGGGCTGGTAGGCC
>DATDKO010000098.1:0-7381 GCA_036519935.1 Rubrobacter sp.
CCAGGGAAGGAGGCGGGTGGTAGAGGAGATCATCGGGCGGCTGCCCCACCTGACCGGATCCCAACTCGGACGCCTCGAGGATGAGCTTCGGCGCGAGCGCCAGCGCCGGGCTCCATCCGCCGGCGGGGGACAGGACACTCCCCGTATCCAGGAGGGTGCTGCACTGCCCGTCACGGAAGTCCTGGAGGACCACCCCCACGAGGATGGTTATCTGCAGCTGGAGCTACGCCGCTACATACGTCGTGACGGCTCAGCTCGCGAGCGCGGACCCTACTGGTACTTCCAGTTCCACGAGGGGGGCAAGCGTAGGAAGCTCTACCTCGGCAAGACCAGCGACCCGGAGAGCACTTTGGTCAGCAAGCGGACAGAGTCCTCAGGCGAGTAGAGTCTGCCTGTCTTGCCCGTCTTCGACCCTTTTCACAGAACTCGATCACTTAACTCTGATCGGTCCGTGCAAGCGGGTCAAACCCAGCCCGCGGGTTAACCCTTCGCCGCGTACGGCCTCCTGCGCCCAAGCCCTTGCTTTCACCTAGATCCGCGTGGATCCCATTTGCTCGAGGAGAACTCCGATTGCGACGGCGCAACAGAGCGGCACGGATCAACGCACGCCTAAAAGAACGAGGATCAGCGTCAGGGTGAATACACTCGCCGCCGTGGAGACCACCACGACGCTGCTCACGAAGCGAGGACGGACGTTGAACTCGATCGCGAGGATGGTCACGTTCACAGCCGTGGGCATACTGGAGAGCATCACGGCCAGCTTCGTCGAGAGCTCGTCCAGGTTCAACAGGTAGCTCAGGCCTACTGCGAGAGGAACAGAGAGCCCCAGACGCAGCACCGTTGCCAGCGCGACTTTAGGTCCTTCGCTGATCCTCCCGGTCTCAGCCAGCTGGAGGCCAAGGATGATCAGCAGCAGCGGCACGGCGGCGTCGCCCACCAGCGCCACGCCGCGAAACACGTCGTTGAGGATACCCTCGCCTGCCGGGTCGAGCCGGACCCCTCCGAACCTGACGGCCAGCGCCGCCAGGACCGCGTAGATCTGGGGCATCCTGAGCAACTGCACGAGCCCTCCTCGCCGGTCGCCGTGACCCGCCCCCGCGATATAGATGGCGAGCGTCTGCGCGAGGATTGCCTGAACGACGAAGAACAGCACCGCGCGATCGAAGCCTTCCTGGCCGAAGGCAAATCGTGCCGCGGGGAGCCCGTAGTTACCCGCGTTCATGAACATCACGCAGAGCATCAGGGCGGCCCTGTCGATGGTGTCCAGCTGCAGGAGGAGGGCCACGAGCCACGTCACGGCGCCGATCGTGATCACGAACAGCGTCATGAAGGCGCCGATGCGTAAGGTCTCTGTGACCTCGATTTGCGACTGCGCCAGGGAGGAGAAGATCAGGGCCGGGCTCAGCAGGTAGAGGCTCAAGCGGTTGACCGATTGGAGAGCCAGCTCGAGCCTACGCTGCAGCAGATAGCCCGAAGCCACGACCACCAGGATCGGTAGCAGAACCTGCGCGAAGACGGAGAACGCCACTACGATCGCGGGTCGCCGGGCCGGATCACCCCGCCAGCGGTGGACGGCGCTCGCCGTGGCGCGTGGCTTCTTCGAACGCGTGGGCCAGTTGCAGGACGCCGAAGTCGTCCCGGTATCTGCCGACGATCTGAGCTCCCACGGGTAACCCTTCAGGCGTGAAGCCGCAGGGTACCGAGGCGGCGGGCAGACCGGCAACGGTCACGTAGTAGCAAGACTTCATCCAATCTATGTAGGTCTGCATCCATTCTCCGTCGATCTCCGTGACGTAGCGCTGCTTCACGTCGAAGGGTGGTACCTGGCTCACCGGCGAGATGAGGAACTCGTAGGACTGCATGAAGGACCGCATCCGGTGGAAGAGCTCCGTCCGCTTGCGTTCCGCCCGTCCTATCTGCGGTCCGCCAAGGCGTGCTCCCTCCTCGATGTTCCAGACCACGGTGTCCTTCATCTCATCCCGGTGATCTTCGAGCAGCTCACCGTAGGCGAGCTCGTAGCGCCACGCCCTGAGTATTTTGAAGATCTCGTCCGCGTCCGCAAAGTCAGGTTGTGCATCCTCCACCGCACAACCCAGAGACTCGAAGATGCAGCGCTGGTTCTCCAGCACCGCGCTCACGCGAGGGTCCACCGGCAGGCCGCCGAGGTCCCGGCTCCAGGCGATCCGCACGCCGCCGAAGTCGCGTTCGAGGGGGCGCAGGAAGAGACTACCCGGCTCGAGGATGGAGAGCGGGCACCGAGCATCCGGCCCCGCTATCACGCTCAGCATGAGGGCCGTGTCTTCGACCGTGCGGGCCATGGGACCGTCCACCGTGAGCGAGAGCCACGGGGTGGGGTCCGGCCAGCTCGGCACCCTGCCTGGTGAGGGCCTGAAACCCACCACGTTGCAGAAGCTCGCCGGGTTACGCAAGGACCCACCCATGTCGCTGCCGTCGGCGATCGGCACCATCCCGCATGCCAGAGCCACCGCCGCCCCGCCGCTGCTCCCGCCGCACGTCCTGGTCGGGTCGTAGGGGTTGAGGGTCTCGCCGAAAACCTCGTTGAAGGTCTGCGAGCCAGCGCCGAACTCCGGGGTGTTTGTCTTGCCGACGGAGATGGCACCCGCCCCCTTCAGCCGCTCCACGATCAGGGCGTTGTGGTCGGGGACGAAGTCCTTATAAACCAGAGAGCCGAAGGTGGTGCGCACGCCCTCGGTCGGGAAGAGGTCCTTGTGCGCCACCGGCAGCCCCGCCAGTGCCTCAACCTCCTCGCCTCGCGCGATGGCATCATCGGTGGCGCGGGCCCGGTCCATCGCCTGCTCCGCCGTGAGGGTGACGATGGCGTTGACCTCAGGGTTGACACGCTCGATCTGCGCTAGGTGCGCCTCCATAACCTCCAGAGCAGATAGCTCCTTCGCGCGAACGAGACGCACCAGCTCGGTGGCTGTCAGGAAGCAGATCTTCGGCGCGGACATCGTCTCCTTCTCTCTGTGCGGCGGCCCTGTAGACAGCCGCCCGGCAACGCGAAACCATAGTCGGGGATCACCAGCTTCGTCAAGCGTCCCGGAGACTTGTGGCAGGGACGGCACGGATTGGGCAATGAAAACGAGAGAGGAAGCTTGTATCATGGGGCACTCAAGCGGGGTAGTGTGGGGGACGGGGAGTAACGATACAAAGCGGCGGTATAGAGCGACGCCCGAGTAGCGGGCGCGATGCATCGCATGCCTGGCGGGGGGTGCATTGCACGGCTTGTGATGCGAGCGAGCTCAACCCCATGCCGGACTACTGCGGGCGCTGCGGCTCACCGTTCGAGGTCGATCTCGACTACGGCGAAGCTCGACCGGACGAGCTGTTCGAAGGTGGTGTCACCGATTTATGGAAATATCGAGCGCTCTATCCCCTCACTTCCCATCAGTATGGGTTCGAGCTCAGCGTGGGCTCGATTAGTAGAAGCCATTTCAAAGGATCGCACCACCCCGTTAGGCTCCACCGGCCGCGCTCCACGGCGTTCCTGCTCTTCTTCTTACCCCTATCGCCGGAGTGCGTGGACGGAAAATTCTCGGAAGTCCACATACAGGATGCTGCATAGCCTGCCCTATGGGAGCGGAGGATGGCCTATTTCCCCGCCCTGGAGCTTATTGCCAAGCACAAGAAATGGGAGCAGTGAATGTTTATACACTGCGGTGAGAGGCAGAAACCTGCTTAGACGGAGACAGTACTGTCATGAAGCGATCCACGAATGGCAGGGGGTGGGTCAGAAGAAGTGCAGGCCTGATCACGGAGAGCGCACACCCCCTCGAAAAACTGTCCTCGGTTTCGTAGGTGCAAGCATACATCGCTTCCCTCCTTGATTGGCGAACCCTGGGAAAATTGGCTCGCTCTGGCTTAGAAAACGATCGTCGTAACGGTTGCCGAAACGCTTTGAACATGGTAGTGCTGTAGGGTGCTGTCGTGAAAGCTGGAGCAAAAGTACAGGGGCGAAGAGAAGCCGGTAGGACTCGCACCGCTTGGCGGGTCGCTTGGATAATCTGCGCCCTCTGCTTGGGACTCGCGACCATAAACCTAGTTCTCGTGGCCCTGAACTCCTCTCACCCCGACGTTCACATTCCGGAACCGTGGATTGGGCACACGGTGAGTGCCGTAGCCTTCTCCATTGTAGGGGCTGTGGTGGGCTCCCGACGTCCTGAGAACCCCATTGGCTGGTTGTTCTGTGCCATAGGAGTGTTCGCCGCCATTGTATTGCTAAGCTCGGAGTATGCGGCCTACGCGCTGCTGGCGCAGCCTGACTCATTGCCAGGGGGGTTGGCGATGGTCTGGATTCGCGCTTGGGCGTGGGTGCCTTATGTGGGACTTTTCCTGCTGCTTTTCCTGGTGTTTCCTGAGGGCTGGCCGCAGAGCAGGGCTCTGCGGTGGTTCACTAGCCTGGTCTTGTTTGTGATCGCTTATGGAACGGTCTTGGCTGCTTTCTCCCCTGGACCAATCGACGCGATCGGAGGTGAAGTCGATAACCCTCTCGGGATGGAGGCGCTTCGGGGCGTGGGAACCAACAGCGCCGTCGGCCCGCTCGAGTCGGTGCTGTACGTGCTAGGAATTGTAGCGGCGGCGTCCCTGTTTGGGCGGATGCGCCGTGCCAGGGGAGTGCAACGCCAGCAGATAAAGTGGTTCGCTTACGCCACCGTAGTGTTGGTCGGCGGTGTCGTCCTGGATTTCACCGTCTCAGAGGCGACTGGCGTGTCGTGGCTGGGGAAGATCGGCTTCGTACTCAGAATGGTTGGCCTTGCGGGATTGCCGATGGCCATAGGCATCGCCGTTTTGAGATACCGCCTCTACAACATAGACCGCATCATAAACCGTACCCTTGTATACAGTTCGCTGACGGCCATGCTGGTTGCACTCTACTTCGGTGGCATCGTAGTGTTGCAGAGGATCGTCGTCTTGCTCACCGGTGAGAAGTCCACCCTCGCGGTCGTCGCATCCACTCTCCTTATAGCGGCGTTGTTTATGCCCCTGAGGCGACGTATACAGTCGTTCATAGACCGCAGCTTCTACCGCAGGAAATATGACGCAAGAAAGACCCTGGAAGCCTTCTCGTCCCAGTTGCGCAACGAAACAGATCTAGAGGCATTGAGCGACGACTTGGTCGGGGTGGTACGAGGGACGATGCAGCCAGCGCACGTCTCGTTGTGGTTGCGCCCGTCAAGCAGTGGCGTGGAGGACACAGCGGAGAAATAGAGGCGATTTTCCGAGCACGCCGAGTTGTAACGCTTTTCGTAACGATCGAGAGACATTCGGTATATACAATGATGGTGAAGGAGATCAGATGACGACGCAGGCAAAAGACAAAAGCGGATTCTGGCAGAACCTCTTAGGACGCGACGGACGCAACGCGCCCCAAGAGCCACCTGCGGTCACGGAACCTTCCCAGCAGCTAGCGGCCCCGGAGATCGAGATAGCGCCCAACGACCCTATCGTGGCTTACTTCGCCAGCGCTTCGGGGGTGGTCGAGATCGACAAGCTCGACCTCGATTCACCTGCCCTCAGGGCCATGAAGGAAGCCGACATCAAGGTGGTCGTGCCCCTAGTGAGCCAGGGCGAGTTGATCGGGCTTCTCAACCTGGGGCCGCGCCTCTCCCAGCAGGAGTACTCGGCCGACGACAGGAAGCTCCTCAACGACCTGGCAACCCAGACAGCGCCGGCGGTGCAGGTCGCCCAACTCGTTCGCCAGCAACAGCGACAGGCCCAGGAGCGCGAGCGCATAGAGCAGGAGCTGAGGGTCGCACGCCTGATCCAACAGACCCTGCTGCCCAAACATGTGCCTGATCTGCCCGGCTACCAGCTTGCGGCCTACTACCAGCCCGCTCGCGAGGTAGGCGGCGACTTCTACGACTTCCTGGAGCTCGATGAGGACCACCTTGGGCTCATCGTCGGTGACGTGACGGACAAGGGCGTGCCCGCCGCCATAGTGATGGCGACGACCCGTACCATGCTCCGCGCATCAGCCCAGCGCCTTGACTCGCCAGGTGAGGTGCTAAAGAGGGTAAACGACGTGATCGTGCGCGACATACCGCCCAATATGTTCATCACTTGCCTGTATGCCATCCTCGATCTTCAGACGGGCCTTCTGCGCTACGCCAACGCCGGCCACGACCTGCCCTACAGGCGCAGGGCTTCCAATGGTGGGGCGGAGGAGCTCAGGGCGACGGGGATGCCGCTCGGGTTGCTGCCTGGGATGAGTTACGAGGAGAAGGAGATAATACTGGAGAGGGGAGATTCCGTGCTGTTCTACAGCGACGGGTTGGTCGAGGCCCACGACCCGCAGAGGGATATGTTCGGCTTCCCGCGGTTGCAGGGGCTGGTCGGGGCGCACCGCTCGGACGGGCCGGCGATGGTGAACTTCCTCCTCTCCGAGCTTGCGCGCTTTACCGGCGAAGAATGGGAACAGGAGGACGATATCACCCTCGTCACACTGGACAGATCGGAGACGGCATGACCGACCCCAAGCCCGCGCGGACGGACGCCGACCTCCGGCGAACCCTGGCCGAATTTTCTGTGCCAAGCGAGCCCGGAAATGAGCGGTTGGCGATGGAGACGGTCGCCGAGGCGGTCAGGGATCTCGACATTCGCGGGGAGAGCCTGGAGCGACTCAAGACGGCCGTGGCCGAGGCGACGATGAACGCCATGGAACACGGCAACAAATCCAGAGCGGAGGTGCCTGTAGAGGTAATGGTCCTCGTCGAGGATCAGGATCTCATGGTGCGCATAACCGATAGAGGTAGTGGGCCGCCACCGGCCCGGGGCGGGGATACGCCGGATCTGGAGGCGAAGTTGGAAGGCATGCAAACGCCCCGAGGATGGGGACTGTTCCTTATAAAGAGTATGGTCGACGAGATGAGCCTCACCGGCGACGACGGGCACCACACGATCGAACTGGTCGTTCATCTTGGAGCGGAAGGAGGAAAGTGATGGCGGTGCGTCATCTTAATGTGGAGGTTCGCCTGGAACCTGATGTTGCCGTGCTCGACTTGATGGGCGAGATCAACGGCTTCGCCGAAGAGGCCCTGAACACGGCCTACACGGAGGCCGACGCCAAGGACACGAAGACGATCCTGCTCAACTTCAAGGGAGTCGATTACATCAACTCCACCGGTATAGCCCTGATCGTCGGACTTCTAGCCAAGGCGCGCGCTTCTCACAAGCGCCTGCTTGCCTGCAACCTGAGCGAGCATTACGTGGAGATCTTCAACATCACGCGCCTCTCGGACTTTATGAGCGTCTTCCCCGACGAAGAGAGCGCCATTAGCGAGACGTCGGTCTCATGACAGAGGGTGAGGCTGAAGGTGATCGGGTCTTGTACGGTTCTCTGCAGAGCCTGCGCGGGGAGTAT
>DATDKO010000099.1:0-6744 GCA_036519935.1 Rubrobacter sp.
GAGGGGACCAGGTTGGAACTTACGCCATGTATCATGACATCACCGAGCTCAAGCGGGTAGAAGAAGAGGTCAGGCAGCTCAACAAGGACCTCGAAAGACGGGTTGCAGAGCGTACCGAGCAACTCAAGAGCGCCATGGCCAGGCAGCAGCAGGAGGCTCAGGAGAGGCAGCGCATCGAACAGGAGCTGCGGGTTGCTCGCCTGATCCAGCAAACCTTCCTACCGAAATCGGCACCCGAACTCGGGAGTTATCAGATTGCGACCTACTACCGGCCCGCCCGAGAGGTGAGCGGCGACTTCTACGACTTCCTAGAGCTAGAGGACGGCCGACTGGGGCTCGTAGTCGGGGACGCCTCCGGCAAGGGGATCCCTGCTGCCATGGTGATGGCCAACACGCGCAGCGTGCTTCGGACCGTCGCCCAAGGAGGGGATATCGCACCGGGACAGGTGTTGGAGGAGGCTAATGAGATCCTTTATCCTGACATTCCTCCCAACATGTTCGTCACCTGCTTCTACGGCGTCCTCGACCCCTCTCGCGACACCTTTACCTACGCCAACGCCGGCCACGACTTGCCTTACCTACACCGTAACGGTGACGCCGAGGAACTGAGAGCCAGAGGGATGCCCTTGGGGCTAATGCCGGGGATGAGCTACGAGGAGAAGGAGGTAGTGGTCGATGCTGGCGAGAGTGTCCTCTTCTACAGCGACGGGCTGGTAGAGGCCCACGACCCCCAAGGAGAGATGTTCGGCTTCCCTAGGCTGCGGGCGCTCGTGGCGGAGCACGACGAAGAGGAGCACTCGCTGGTGGACTTCCTCCTCGAAGAGCTCTACTCCTTCGTTGCGGAGGGCTGGGAGCAGGAGGATGACATAACCCTGGTGACCTTGGGAAAGATCGGACGAACCTTGACGGCACCCAGCAGCGGCGCACGGCGGATGATCTCCGAGCTGAGCATGCCCAGCGAGCCCGGAAACGAGCGGCAGGCGATGGAAGAGGTGGCCAGGGCGGTGAGCGGGCTGGGGTTGCCTGAGAGGACCCTGGAGAGACTCAAGACCGCCGTGGCCGAGGCGACGATGAACGCCATGGAGCACGGTAACAGGTATGATCCGGACGTCCCGGTCAAGATCCAGGTGTGGCTCCTTGAGGAGAGCCTCTTGGTGCGCATCATCGACCGGGGTGGCAGCCCTCCACCGAGCCCGAACGCCACGGAGGTGCCAGACCTGGAGGCAAAGCTGGAGGGCATGCAGACGCCGCGGGGGTGGGGCCTGTTCCTGATCAAGAACATGGTCGACGAGGTGCGCGTCTCGGGAAACCCGGACCATCACACCGTCGAGCTGGTCATGCTCTTGAAAGGAGAGGACGATGCCGGCTAAACACCTCGAGGCAAGTGTGCGCCAGGAGCAGGGTGGCACCGTACTCGACCTTCGCGGCGAGATCAACGATCTCGCCCAGGAAGCCCTCAACGCCGCCTACGCTGAGGCAGAGGCCAAGGATCCGGGGGCCATCATCCTCAACTTCGGGGGGGTAGACTACATCGACTCGGCTGGGATCGTCCTGATTGGGAACCTGCTTGCGAAGGCGCGCGCCTCGAAGCGTCGCCTTCTGGCCTACGGCCTAAGCGACCATTACGTCGAGATCTTTGACATCACACGCCTCTCGGACTTCGTGAGCATCTTCCCGGACGAAGAGAGCGCCCTGAGCGGGGCGTCCGCGTCCTGATGGATGGCGACGGGATCCTTGTCCACGCCACCATTTCGGTCGATGCCGATCCCGGTGAGGACCACGACTTCGCGATTGTGGACCTGCCCTAGATCGAACAGGCGGCCACGATCTTGCACCGCGGCACGATGGACGACGTGATGCCGACCATCCAGGCGCTGGCGCGCTGGATCGACGCCAACGGGTACCGCTCGGCCGGCTGCAACAGCGAGCTGTACATCGAGCTCGACGAGAACAGAGATACGTAGGCGACGGAGCTCCAGGAACCTATCGTTACGTATTGAACGGAGGCGAAGTAGATGCACGAGACACCGCTGTTCCAATCGGCGACCGACGCGGCGCAGGCGGTCCGCCGCAAGGAGCTCTCCTCCCGCGAGCTGACCGAGATGCTGCACGCGCGGATCGAAGCCGTCAACCCCGCACTGAACGCCGTCGTGGAGCTCCGGCGCCAGGCCGCATTGCGAGAAGCGGCTGCAGCCGACGAAGCTACCGCCCGTGGTGACGCCACCGGACCGCTGCACGGCGTACCCATGACGATCAAGGACAGCTTCAACGTCGCCGGGTTGCACACCACCTGGGGCAATCCGGCTTTCAAGGACTTCGTAGCAGACAGGGATGCCACGGTCGTCCAGCGGCTGCAGCGGGCCGGGGCGATCATAGTTGGGAAGACCAACGTGGCCTTCATGCTGGGCGACTTCGGACAGACGGCCAACGAGCTCTACGGCGTCACCAACAACCCGTGGGACACCACGCGCACACCGGGCGGCTCCACCGGCGGTAGTGCCGCTGCGCTGTCTGCCGGGATGACGTTCCTCGAATACGGATCGGACCTCGTGGGCTCCATCCGCATCCCGGCGAGCTTCTGTGGCGTCTACGGACTGAAGCCCAGTGTCGGGATCGTCCCGTTGAGCGGGTTTCAGCCCCCGGGTCCCCCACCGCCTCCGAGCGACATGATGTACATGTCAGCGGTGGGCCCGCTCGGCCGATCTCCACGCGACCTTAGGACGGCGTTGAGCGTCACCGGAGGGCCCGAGAACCAGGCTGCCAAGGCCTACAGTTGGGCCCTGTCGCCGCCGCGCCACTCCCGGCTGGAGGATTTTCGTGTCGGCCTCGTCCTCGATCACGAAGGTGTCCCCGTATCCAGCGAGGTCACCGCAGTGCTGTCCAACGCCGTGGACGCTCTCGCCCGAGACTGCGCGACGGTAGTCGAGGGCTGGCCTGATGGAGTGGAACCCGTGCAGGACTACGAATCTTTTGGATTCCATGTGCAGTCGTTCTTCGCCTTCCAAGAGCCCGGCGAGGACTTTGCGAAGCTCTCGGAGTTCATCGACCACGAGAACCGCCGCATGGCGGCACGCGCCGCCTGGAACCGCTACTTCGACGACATCGCCGACGTGTTCTTGTGCCCGGTAAACTTCACGCCCGCCTTCCCACACGACACCAGACCCTTCGAAGAACGCACGATCACGACGCCCGAAGGCGAGCGGCCCTATAATGACCAGGCCTTCTGGGTGTCGCATGCGTCATTGCCAGGCTTGCCCGCCGTGGCCGCACCCATAGGGCGCACCCCTAGGGGACTCCCCGTCGGCGCACAGGTTGTGGGTGCGCTCTACGAAGACGACACGGCGATCACGTTCGCCGAACTGTTCGCAGACGTGAACGGTGGATACGAACCCCCCCCTCTAGCCCACAGCCCCAAAGCGATCCAACTACATGCCACCGACTGAGGACAGGAGTTGATCGCAATAGCAGCTAGCGTCCCCGACACGGACAACAAGACCGCCGAGATCCGGACGTTCCAGATCGATATTCCCCAGGATGAGCTGGACGACCTCCACGGCCGGCTGGCCTAAACCTGCTGGCCCGACGAGCTGCCGGGTGTCGGCGCGCAACCGAGTTTTGCTTGTGTATAGTGCTACATAGGGCGGTGACACCTCCGGTACCTGCTCCTACGACGTCTTCGGATATGTCCTCTCCAATACGCGGGGTTGGGGATTGATCGTTCTCACGTAGAATGGCTGTGAACGATCATATGGTCTGTCGCACCCACATACCCCGGCCGCCGCTCTCGGATTTCGTGGAGGTGTTCTGGCAGTACGACGGCCTCGATCCGTCGCACGCGCGGGAACGCTGTCTTCCGACCGGTACGATGGAGATCGTTGTCAACCTTCGCGATGACGAGACGCGAGCGTACGACCGACGAAGCGCCTACCGGCCGCGGAAACTCCGCGGCCCGCTCGTCTGTGGCGCGCATTCGGGGTTCTTCGTCATAGAAACCACCGGCCAAGCTTCGACGATAGGAGTGCATTTCAAGCCGGGCGGCGCCTTCCCGTTCCTCGGACCTGGCGGGGAGTTGCGGGACGCCCTCGTCCCGCTCGAGTCGTTGTGGGGAGCCAAGGCCGCGGAGTTCAGCGATAGTTTGCTCGACGCTGCCACGGCGGAGGCGAGGTTCCGTGTTCTCGAGCAAACCCTCCTCGCGCGGGCAACAAGCCTCCCGGGGCGCCATCCTGCCGTAGCTTTTGCGCTGGAGCGATTCGAGAGCGTTCCCCGACGGCTGAAGGTCTCGGACGTCGCGCGGCGGTCCGGCCTCAGCCAGAGGCGCTTCATCCGGGTCTTCGACGAAGAGGTCGGGCTGACGCCCAAGCTCTTCTGCCGCATCCAACGCTTCCAGCGGGTGCTACACCTCGTCGAGAACGGGCGGGGGGCGGAGTGGGCAGACGTCGCCCTGGGGTGCGGTTACTTCGACCAGGCCCATCTCATAAACGACTTCCGTGCCTTCTCAGGCGTCACCCCGACGGCCTACCTCGCGGGCAGGAGCGATCACTTCAATCACCTTCCGCTCCCGGACTAGGGTCAGAAACGGGTGGCGATCCGGGTCAATTTTCTCCAATAGGATCGCTCTCCTCCCGAGTAGGATGAGTTTAGCGCTTAGAGCAGGCCCTCGGACGGAAGCATCCACGAAAGGAGAGCCTATGACCGGTGAGCTGACGTTTTTTGAGATAGGTGTCGTCGATGCGGCGCGCGCCCGCGCCTTCTACGGCGGATTGTTCGGCTGGCGGATCGAGCTCGGGCCGTCCGCTGACGGCTACCGGATCTCCACCCCGAGGATCTCGGGTGGGATGCACGGGGGCGACGAGGGGGCGAGCCCGCTCGTCTTCTTCGGCGTGGCGGACCTCGAGGCCGCGATGGTGCGGGTACACGACCTCGGGGGCCACGCCGAGGCGCTCGAAAGCCGCGCCGACGTGCCACAGGAGGGGTCTTTCGGACGCTTCGCGCTCTGCCGCGACGATCAGGGCTCCCCCTTCGGGCTCCACCAACCGCCCGCGGCGGAGGGCAAAGGTGTTCGAGAGCCCGCCGCCCGCAGGCCGACCATAGACCACATCACCCTGCGGGTGAGGGACCTGCCGGCCAGCAGGCGGTTCTACGAGGCAGCTCTTGCTCCCCTGAGCCTCGGCCTGGAGTTCGAGCACGAGGGCCTCCTGGCCTTCGGAAGCGGTGAGAGCGGGAGGCTCATCATCTACGCAAGCGAGCGGCCCGTCGCCGGGTTCCACGTTGCCTTCTCCGCTCCCAGCCGGGAGGCCGTGGACCGTTTCCACGCCGCGGCGCTGGAGGAAGGAGGGCGCGATAACGGCGCGCCGGGGCTTAGACCCGAGTACCACGAAGGCTACTACGGCGCCTACGTGTTCGACCCGGACGGCAACAACGTCGAGGCCGTCCACCACACCGTTCCTCCAGATAGAACCCATGATGAACAGCGCACACGCTAGATCCCTGTTTCTTGACAGTCGCAGCTAATCAGGAAGGATTCTGACTTCCTTTGGCGATACGATCAAGCCATGATGGAGACAAGAGAGAAGGAGGCGCCAGTTCGAGATGAACATACAACCTTTCGAAGTGAACATCCCGCAGGCCGATCTCGACGATCTGCACGAACGCTTGACCCGCACACGCTGGCCTGATGAGCTTCCCGGTGTCGGATGGAGCCGGGGCGTGCCACTGGGGTACCTGAAGGAGCTGACCGAGTACTGGCAGAACGGATGCGATTGGCGCCTGTGGGAGGCGAACCTCAACGAGTTTCCCCAATTCACCACCTCCATCGACGGCCAGAACATACACTTCCTGCACGTCCGCTCGCCCGAGCCGGACGCGCTTCCGCTGATCATAAGCCACGGATACCCCAGTTCGGTGGTGAAGTTCCTGAGCATCCTTGGACCGCTCACCGATCCGGTCTCCTATGGGGGCGTCGCCGCCGACGCCTTCCACGTGGTAGCGCCATCGATCCCGGGCTTCGGGTTTTCCACCCCGGTCCGAGAGACCGGCTGGGAGATGGCCCGAACCGCCCGGGCGTTTGCCGCGCTACGGTGCCCACGGAGGTGACGTCGGCGCGGGGATCGTCGGGATGCTCGCCGGCCTCGCCGGCGACCACGTAGCATCGGTGCACACCAACTCCGATCCCCTCGCTGTTATGGGTGCGCTCGACTCTCTGCCCGAAGGTGCGGCGCGGCTCGCCGGCCTCTCGGAAGCCGACCGGGCGGCCGTGGAGGAAACGAAGGCGATCAGCGAGGAGGGGTCGGGATACCTCAAGCTCCAGTCGAACCGTCCCCAGACCATAGCCTACTCCCTCACCGACTCGCCCGTTGGCCAACTGGCCTGGAGCGTCGAGAACTTCAAGGAGTGGACCGATCAAGCGAAGGAGCTTCCCGAAGACGCGGTCGACCTCGATCAGCTGCTTACCAACGTCTCGATCTACTGGTTCACCAGAACCGGAGCCTCGGCTGCCCGCTTCCTATACGAGACCGCACACTCGACGGAGTGGGGTGCGCCGGGCACGGCGCCGCAGGGGTGGGCGCTCTTCGCCGCCCAGCCGTTCGTGCGGGCGATGATGGACCCTAACCACGAGAACGAGCACTGGTCGGAGTTCGATAGGGGCGGCCACTTCCCGGCCATGGAGGTGCCTGAGCTCCTCGTCGGCGACGTGCGGAAATTCTTCCGCCGTTTCCGATGAAGGGCGAGGTCAGTGATACCCTC
>DATDKO010000100.1:0-10768 GCA_036519935.1 Rubrobacter sp.
GGCCTCGACGCCGAGGAGGTCGGCCACGTCAACGCCCACGCCACAGCCACCCCGACCGGAGACGGGCCAGAGACGAAGGCCATAGCGAGGGTTGTGCCGCACGCTCTGGTCTCTGGGACGAAGTCGATGACAGGGCACTCCTTCGGGGCCGTCGGCGCCACCGAAGGTATCATGTGCGCCCTTGCCATAAAGCACAAAGTCGTCCCACCGACGATCAACCTCGAGAAGCTCGCGGAAGACTGCGAAGAGCTTAACTACGTTGGAAGCGAGCCGATCGAGGCCCCTGACCTCAAAGCCGCCATCTCGAACTCGATGGGATTCGGCGGGCATAATGTCGTGATCGCGTTTACAAGTGTAGAATAGAGAACGAGATGTCTATAAGAGACCTCATAGCGATCCTACCAGAACCTTTGAGGCAGCGTTCGTTGACCCATCCGAGTGTCGCTGACCCTTACGAGTCGAACGGGAGGCTTGAATTTCTCGGGGACTCCGTTTTGAACAGTCGCGTCGCCGAGCTGGTCTTCCATGGCTACCCCGAGCTCCTGGAGGGGGATCTCACGCGCATCAGGGCTCATCTGGTAAGGAAGTCCTTTCTGGCAATGGTAGGCCGGAGCGAAGGTATGGAGGAGATCATCGAGAGCTCCGTCATAAACGACTCGGTCATCGCCGATACTGTCGAGGCCATTATCGGGGGAGCCTACCTCATAGACAGGGACCTGGTGCTCAGGACGCTGGATGAGATCTTCAACCCGGCAGAGGTCGACACCGACGAGCTGCGTGACTGGAAGACGCTCCTGCAGGAGACTCTACAGGCAGACGGTCTGAGGCCGACGTACCGCGTCATCTCCAAGCAAGGACCGGCCCACCGGCCCAGCTTCACTTCCAGGGTCTCCGTTGACGGAAAGGAAGTCGCCACCGGTGAAGGCAGCTCCATAAAAGAGAGCGAGCAGACCGCCGCCAGAAACGCGCTGGAGATTCTTGGCATCCGCCCCGTGCCACGCTCCACGGTCGAGGTACACGTAAGCGCATAGAGCTAATCAGCACGCTCAGGCCTGCGGCCTTCACTTGTCATCCTGCCGCCCGCAGGCAGCTGGCTGACAGCTCTTTTGCTGCACTTTTCCGCGTGCTTTCCGGGCTGAAGTTGCGTAAAATGTTCCTTTAGTGCTTTCGGCGATCTATATCAAGGGCTTCAAGACCTTCGCCAGGCCGGTCAGGATGCCGCTCGAAGGGGGCATCACTTCGATCGTTGGGCCGAACGGTTCGGGGAAGAGCAACATCACCGACGCTGTGCTCTTCGCGATCGGGGAGCAGAGCCCTGGGTTATTGCGGGCCGGGGCTATGAGCGAGTTGATCTTCGCTGGCTCGGAGACGCTCTCGAGTGCGAGCGCCGCCGAAGTAACCCTCGTACTCGACAACGAAGACGGCAGCATCTCGCTCCCTTACAGGGAGGTTTCGATCACGCGCCGGATCTCCCGCAGCGGGGAGACAGAGTACAGGATCAACGGCTCCCGTGCGCGGCTGGCTGATGTTCGGGCCGTTGCTGGCGAGGCAGGACTGGGACGCCACAGCATCCTGCGCCAGGGCGCCGTGGACGCGATAGTCGCTGGTGGGGCGGCCGCGTGCCGGCTCGCGCTGGAAGAGGCCGCGGGACTCGGCGTCTACAGGAGGCGCCGCGTCTCGGCCAGCCGCCGTCTGGAGAGGGCCGATGTCCAACTCGAACGTAGCCGCCAACTGGAGGCCGAGCTCGAAGGCCAGTTGCGCAGGATAGAAAGAGAGGCCGCCGCCGCCCGCGCGTACCGGGAGATCGAATCCCGCTACCGCGAGCTTTCCCTGGCACACCTCTATCGGGTCGCAACCAGGGAGTTGAACGGACTCAGGGGGAAGTTCGCCGAGGCCAGGACGGAGGCTGCAGAGCTGGCCGCGCGCGAGCGGGACGTTGGTGAAGAAGAGGCAGGCATCGAAAGCCGCCTGCAGCAACTCGAGGACGGGCTCGGAAAGACCGAACAGCGACTCGAAGCACTGGAGGATGGAGCAGAGGACCTGCGAGTCGAGGCCCTGCGCTCGGACAGGACTCTCTTGCGACTGGAGGCGGGCCGGGGACGCGAGGGGGAGACGAAACTCACCGTGTCCCGCCTGGAAGACGAGTTACGCCGGGTATCGCAAACTCTGGCTGGTCTTGAAGGTAGAGCTAGAGACCTAGAGGCCGAGTCTTTAGAGAGGCGAGAGGAGTCAGACCGGCTCCAGAAGGTCGTTGCGAGGTCCAGTGAGAAGAGCGCGTCCGCCGAAAGTGAGAGGGACAGGCTGGCCAGGGAGCTGGATGGACTACGCACGCGCCTCGCCGGGCTTGGGTCCCAAAGTGAGCAACGCGTGATGTCCGAAGAGGGCCTCTCGCGCCTTGCGGCCGTGATCTCGGACCTCGAAGCATCGGAAGACGGAGCCACGATGGAGAATCTCCGCGGGCTGCGCGACCAGGTAGACGGCATGCTCGCACGGGTGGATGAGCTCGCCGAGGAGATCAGCCGCAGGCGCGGGGCCCTCGCCGCTACTGTTGGGAGGGGCGAATCCAGGGTACGTGCGTTGAGGGAGACGGCCCCTGACGGGACGAGCACGCGGCTCTACCAGGTGATCCGGGCCCGCCCCGGCTACGAGGTCGCCGTCGAGGCGGCCCTCGGAGAGTACGTCGCCGGGGTGCTTGCGGAGAACGTGGACGAGGGGATGAAGCTTCTTTCGGACGTCGAGCCGGTGGCCGTCCGCCTCGACGCAAGGGCCATTGAATCCAACGGGGCGTTGCCTGGAAAACCCCTGATCGAATGCGTAGAGGTTCTGGACGCGCGCTACGATGAAGCGGTACGGCGCCTCCTGACCGGTATCTTTGTGGTCGAGCGCCCTGATGACGGGGCGAACGCCAACGGGTACGTGGCGGTTACGAGGGATGGTTTTCGCCTCACGAGGACCGGCGTGAGCCTGCGTCCCGGTCCTGGCACCTTCGTACGCGAGACGCGGCTCGCCGCCTGTATACAACACCTCGAAGCCCTGAAGGACGGGCCCGGCGGAACCCTCTACGACCTGAGGGAGACCGTCTCTGGTGTGTCGAATCGCCTGGATAGTCTGGCCGGAACAGTAGATGGGGTCACGGCTCTTGCTGAACGGATGGCACGCGCCCGAGCCCTGGTCTCACGTGAAGCAAGCCGCCGCAAAACCGCAGGAGAGAATTCGAGGAGATCCTTTCTGGAGCGGGAAAGTACTCTCTCTATGCTCTCCGACGACATTTCCCGGACGGAGAGAGCGCTCGCGGAAGCCGAAACGAATGCTGACCGCGTTAGGGAGGAGCTGGCCGCTTCCACCGCCGCCGCCGAGGCGGCCACCTCGGCCGCTGCCGCCTCGGACCGGAGGCTGTTGGAGTTGCGCGACACCCTCGCCTCCGGCACTAGTCGCAGGGAGGCTATCTCACGCAAGCTGGAGCGGTCCGTGAACGCTCTTCGGGACGGAGCAGGCAACTCGGAAGCTCTCGCCGCCAGGGCGGCGAGGGCGGCCACAAAGCTCGTCACGACCGTCCGCTGGCGCAGAAATGCATTGCGGCGCCTGCGAGGAGAGGCCGCCGAGGCGCACCGCCGGGTCTCAGCGGAGCGCAGGACCCTCTCGCGCAGGACCGTGGATCTCGCAGGCAAGCTCGCGACCGCGCGCGCGAACGCCGAACGCCTCGCCGAAGAGGTGTCCAAGGCCGAATCCGCGGCGGCCGAGGCCGCCGCGGAGATACAGGCGGAGTGGGGCGCCACCATGGATGTTGCCCGCCACGAGGCCGAGAAGCACGAGGAGAGTACAGATAGAGAACGCAACGCCCTGGCCCGCAGACTCAAGCGCTTTGGGGACGTAAACCTCCTGGCCCTCTCCCAGGAAGAGGGTCTGCGCGAACGCCACCAGTTCGTCTCGGCCCAGAGGACCGACGCAGAGGCCGCAGCCAACGAACTCAACCGCATAATACTATCAGTAGACAGGGAGATAGAGGCGCGTTTCTCGGAGAACTTCGGGAGGGTAAGGGATGCGTTCGGGGAGATGGTGCCGCGGATGCTCGAGGGATCTTCCGGGGTCCTGGATCTCTCTGAGGACGGGGTGGAGATTGGGTTGCGGTTGGGGAGGAAGGGCTGGCGGCCCTTGCGCGTACTGTCCGGGGGCGAACGGGCCCTGCTCGCGCTGTCGTTCTTGTTCAGCGTGTTCTTGAGCCGGCCTGGTGGGAATTCGGGGGCGTTCTGTGTGCTCGATGAAGCCGAGGCGGCGCTCGACGATCTCAACTTGGCCCGCTTTCTCACTGTGGTAGACTCTCACCGGGCTAACGGCCAGTATCTGCTGGTCACCCATCAGAAACGAACGATGGCCGCGGCGGATGTGCTCTACGGGGTGATTCAGGATGCCTCCGGGGCCACCACTGTTGTGTCGAAGCGTTTGCAGGGAGAGTAAGAAGTCGCCTATGGCGCGCTCGTGGCGTAGTTTTTTCAGACGAGAGACAGATGAAGAGCAGGTGCATGGCCCGGCCGTAGCCAGTGATCCGGAGCATTCCACCCAAGATGTCGAAGAAGACAACGGCCACCTCGCTGCGGATCTCGAATCATTCGTAGAGGTGCCTTCGGCTGAGGAGGTGCAGGCCGAGAGGAAGGAGCCTGCACCCGACGACGTATGGGAGGTCGAGGAGACCGAACCCGGTGATGCCGAGGAGTCTCTGCCTGAGCCTGGGGCCGTCGAGGAGGCACCCGAGACGATCGCCGAGCGGCAGGAGTCCGGCGGGTGGTTTGGCAGGCTGAGGCAGGGCCTCAGCCGTAGCCGCGCCTCGTTCGTCGGACAGCTCAACGCCGCCGTCGCCGAGTTCAGGGACGTCGAGGACGAGGAGTTCTGGGAGAGAGTCGAGGAGATTTTGATCTCCTCCGACGTCGGGGTTCCGACCACGGCGAAGCTCGTCGCGGAGCTGGAACAGGAGGCGCTGGAGAGGAACATCACTAGCGGTGCCGAGTTGCGGGAGCTCATGATCGAGCACGCCACACGCATGCTGGAGGGGCCCGTCGAGCTCGACGTCTCACATGTGCCTACGGTGATCTTGATGGTCGGGGTGAACGGGACCGGCAAGACGACGACCATAGGCAAACTCTCACGTTTCTTGCCGGGGACCAAGATGTTCGCCGCGGGGGACACGTTCAGGGCTGCGGCCATCGAACAGCTCCAGCAGTGGGGCGAGAGGACGGGTACGCCCGTGGTGGCACGCGAGCGCGGCGCCGATGCGGCTGCCGTGGCCCACGAAGCCGTACATGCCGCCAGGCGCCAGGGCACGGACGTGCTGCTCATCGACACCGCTGGCAGGCTGCACACCAAGGTCAACCTGATGGCTGAGCTCGACAAGGTGCAGAGGGTTGTCAGGCGTCAGCTTCCAGGGGCGCCGCACGAGGTGCTGATGACGGTCGACGCGACCACGGGTCAGAACGGGTTGCGGCAAGCCCAGATGTTCAAAGAGGTGGCCGGGCTCACCGGGATCATCCTCACCAAGCTCGACGGGACTGCCAAAGGAGGCATCGCCCTCGCCATAGCCAACGAGGTGGGGGTACCGATCAAGCTCATCTCGGTCGGAGAGAAGGTCGAGGACCTGCACCCGTTCGACGCCCGGGAGTTCGCGGAAGCTCTGTTTGGAGATCTATAGATGTTTGATACGTTAGGCGAAAGGCTCAACAAAGCCCTCGACGGGGTTCGCGGTAGCGGCAACCTCACCGAGGACCAGGTAAAGAAGGTTACGCGTGAGATCCGTCTGGCCCTCCTGGAGGCCGACGTGAACTACGGCGTAGTCAAGGAGTTCGTCTCCAACGTCCGCGAGCGTGCCACGGGGGCCGAGGTCTCGAAGGCGCTTAGTCCTGGCCAGCAGGTCGTCAAGATAGTCGACGAGGAGCTTGCGAACCTGATGGGCGGCACCGCCCACAAGCTCTCCTTCGCGTCCAGGCCCCCCACGGTCATGATGCTCGCGGGCCTCAACGGCCACGGCAAGACCACGGCGGCCGGGAAGCTGGCTCTGTTCGTGCGGAAGCTCGGGAAGAACCCTTATCTTGTCGCGTGCGACACTTACAGGCCGGCCGCTATCGAGCAGCTGCACCAGATCGGACGCGAGCTCTCTGTGCCCGTATACACGGAAGGCACGGGACCGAAGCCCGAGGATATCGCCGAGCGCGCCATCAAGGAGGCCAGAGACGGCGGGTACGACTTCGTGATCGTCGATACGGCCGGCAGGCAGGTGGTCGACATGGAGATGATGGAGGAGATCCGGCGTGTCAGGAAGGCCACGAAGCCGCACTCCGTCCTCCTCGTGCTCGACGTCGTAACCGGCCAGAACGCCGTCGAGGTGGCGCAGGCCTTCCAGGAGTACGCCGACTTCGACGGGATGGTCCTGACCAAGCTCGACGGCGACGCCCGCGGCGGGGTCGCGCTCTCCGTCGTCTCCGTGACGGGCAGGCCGGTCAAGTTCGCCTCTGAAGGCGAGAAGATGGGAGAGTTCGATTACTTCTACCCGGACAGGATGGCTGGCCGCATCCTGGGTATGGGCGACGTGCTCACGCTTATAGAGAAGGCCGAACAGCAGATGGACCGTACCGAAGCCGAGGCCCAGGGCAAGAAGCTCATGAGCGGTAAGTTTACCTTCGAGGACTTTTTGCAACAGATGCAGATGATAAAGAAGATGGGCCCGCTCTCAGGCCTACTAGGTATGATCCCGGGTCTCGGCAAGCAGCTCAAGGACGTCGAGATAGACGACAGGCAGCTCGGCAGGGTCGAGGCCATGATTACCTCGATGACCGTCCAGGAGCGCAGGAACCCCAAGCTGTTGCAGAACCCGAGCCGGGCGCGTAGGATTGCGCGGGGCTCGGGCGCGACCCAGCAGGACGTCCAGAAGCTCGTCAAGCAGTTCAAGGAGATGCAAAAGATGATGGCCCAGATGGGCAAGGGCGGCGGGATGCCCCGCATACCCGGTCTGTCGGGTCGAAGGTAGAGTTCGAGAGGAGATGGCATGGCGGTAAAGATAAGGCTCGCGAGGCACGGTTCCAAGGGCAACCCTTTCTACAGGATAGTGGTCGCCGATTCCCGGAGCCCCCGCGACGGACGGTTTATAGAGCGGATAGGGACCTACGATCCGCAGCAAGAGCCTTCCGATATAAAGGTCGACGAGGAGAAGGCAAGGGAGTGGCTCGGCAAGGGGGCGCAGCCTACCGACCAGGTGCGTAACCTGCTGAAGATCTCCGGGGTCCTCTAGTCGGCCGTGGCACAGCTAGAGAACCTTTTGCTCATCCTCGCCCGTTTGCTCGTGGACGAACCAGAGAGGGTCGAGGTCTCAGGGACCGAGTCGGACTCGCGGGTGGAACTGGAGTTGAGGGTGGCGCCCGACGACATGGGGCGTGTGATCGGCCGCCAGGGACGGACGATCCGGGCGATCCGCACGGTCGTGAAGGCCGCATCCGTGAAGGCGGGCAAGCGGGTTACCGTGGAGGTCCCGGACTAGAGACCGTGGAAGATCTCTCCGATCCCGTGGCGATCGGGGTCGTCGTCGCACCGCACGGCGTGCGCGGCACGTTGAGGGTCCGTGCCCTCGGCGCAGGCAAGCACCTCAGGGAAGGCACACAACCGATGGTCGCCGGTGTGAGACGCCGGGTCTTTGCCGCCAGGCAAACCCCTAAGGGCTTCTTACTCGACCTGGAAGGCGTCGAGAGCAGGACCGATGCGCAGCTCCTGAGAGGCGAACAGCTCTTGCTCAACCGCGAGGAGCTCGACTCGACCGAGGAGGGAGAGTTCTACGTGGCCGACCTGGTCGGCCTTACGGCCGTGAACGACGCGGGTGAGGTCGTCGGAACGGTGGCTGATACGTTCGAGACCGCCGCCCACGAGATCCTCGTGGTTCGTGAAGTGCAAGACGAGCAGGATCGTTATCTCCCTTTTACTATGGAACACGTGCCTCAGGTGGATCTGGAGACGGGACAGATCGTAGTACGACCACCGGAAGGCTAGAAGGTGAGAAGCATAGACATATTCTGCGTTTTCCCGGAAGCTGTCGACGCTGCCGTCGGCGTCGGGGTTGTCGGCAGGGCCATAGAGAACGGCATGGTCGGTTACCGCAGCTTCGCTCTGCGAGACTACTCTCCGGATGGGCGCATCGATGACATGCCATACGGCGGCGGCGCCGGAATGGTCGTCAGGGTCGACGTCGTGGCAAGGGCGCTCCAGGAGGTCTACGGCGTTCCGGCGAGGGAGGTAAGAACAGTGCGGCGGGTCGTACTCACGGAGCCGGCCGGACGAAGGCTCACCCAGGGCTACGTCGAGGAGGTGGCCTCGGGGCCAGATTTGACCGTCATCTGCGGCCGCTACGGAGGGATAGACGAGCGGGTTTGGAGCGGGTTCGCCACGGAGGCCCTCTCGCTGGGAGACTTCGTGTTGTCTGGAGGTGAGATCGTGGCCGCCGCGCTCGCTGATGCCGCGATCCGGCGTCTACATGGCGTCCTCGGGAACGCCGAGAGCCTCGTAGGCGAATCATTCTCGGCCGAAGATATGGTCGGTCCTCCGACCTATACGCGGCCTGCCCTGTGGGATGGAGAGGAGGTGCCAGGCGTGCTATTATCGGGCGATCACGCAAAGATCCGCGCCTGGCGCGAGCGCGAGGCGCGGGAGCGTACGCGGGCTAGAACGACCGGTAGAAGGTCGCCCTAGCCATCCGGAGAAGATCAACGAGAGGAGAAGAACATGATAACGAGCGATAACTTGCAGCAGCGGGACGTCACGTTCAAGCCGGGCGATACGGTACGTGTGCACTACCGCGTGATCGAGGGTAACCGCGAGCGTGTACAGGTCTTCGAGGGCCTGTGTATCTCGCGCAAGGGCAGCGGTATTCACGAGACGTTCACGGTCAGGAAGAACTCCTTCGGGGTGAACGTGGAGAGGATCTTCCCGCTCCACTCTCCGAAGATCGCCAGGATCGAAGTCGCCTCGCGCGGCGCCGTGAGACGCGCGAAGCTCTACTATATACGCGACAAGGTAGGCAAGAAAGCCAGGGTCAAGAAGGCCAGGTAATCCAGCACCGCCGTTGTCAGGGACTCGCCCTACCGGCCTTCCACCGGAGGAGAGTTTGCTCTACGCTTTCGACGCGGCATGGGTTCTGCGCCGCCGCGGACCACTGGCCGGGGCTGATGAGGCTGGACGTGGGGCGCTGGCAGGACCGCTGGTGGCCGCTGCGGTCGTCCTTGGCGACGCCGAGATCTCCGGGATCAACGACTCCAAACGGCTGCGGCCCTCTGTGCGGGAGGAGATCTTCAGCGCGCTGCTTCGCAGGGCCGAGGCCGTCTCAGTGGTGGCGTACCCGGCCTGGTGGATCGACCGTCACGGCCTCGGCCTGGCGAACCGCGAAGCCCTGACCAGGGCACTCGCCTTACTTAAGTCTCGCGCCGGGTGCAGTCTTGCTGACGGCAACCTGGCGCTCGGCCCTGAGGTGGAGTGCCTGCCCAGGGCCGACGCCAGGAGCGCGGCGGTCGCAGCTGCGAGCGTAGTGGCCAAGGTCCTCCGCGACGACGCGATGCGCGCCCTCTCCGAGATCCACACGGGCTACGGGTTTGGGCGCAATCGCGGGTACGGGACGCCCGAACATCGGCTCGCCCTCTCCGAACTAGGACCCTGCCGGGTCCACCGTCTCAGCTACGCCGGGGTCGGAGACTGAAAAATAAATCCCCAGGGGGATGGGGTGAAGACCTCGCGCTGCGCTTCTTGATCCAAAACGGGTACACACTCGTCGAGCGTAACTACAGGACCCGGCGCGGGGAGGTCGACCTGATAGTGCGCAAGGATGATCTCATCGTCTTCGTCGAGGTCAAACTGCGGCGCGGTACCGGCTTCGGAGATCCACTGGAGGCCGTCACCCCCCGCAAGCAAGACACCCTGCGCTGGGTCGCCCAACACTACCTATACACCAGAAAACCCCACTTCGACACCCTGCGTTTCGATGTGATCGGCATCCTTGCCGACCGTCCCGAGGTCCGCGTACATCACATCGAGGACGCATTTTAGAGCGGTCAGCCTGTGAGCACGCCGTCCGGCTTAGCCGGATGGCTCGTCAGTATCTCAGCTTTGGCATGCGCAAGGGCTGGTCGACTGGCTGAGAAGCGGAAGCCGGAGGCTGGAATGAGCTGACAAGCTGAGGCCGAAGCGTGCTTACAAGGGTACTTTATTTTATACAATACGCTTGTATATCAGAGGCGCTTCGACGCTCACATCGAGGTCTACGGCGAGAACAAGTCCCTCAAGGTCAAGTACGACACGCCGTACGTGTGGCATATCCCGATCACCCTTCACGTGAGCGAAACAGAAGGCGAAGCCCACAGCGAGCGCATCCTACGCCCGACCTTCGAGGACGCCTACAAGCTGGAGCTCAAGGAGTTTCACCGCGTTGCCACCGGAGAGCGGTCGACGAAGACGCCTCCTGAGGACTTTAGGGAGGACCTCGAGCTCTTCGGAGAGATCATCGGAGCTTTGCAGAAAGGGGCGAGAGCCGGGCAAGGTTAAGGCCGTAAAATAAGAACCCCGACCTTACTCCTTCATTCACCCAACCTCGTAGAGAGACTGCATGAAAAGCCTCAAGCGCGAGCTTACCGCCTCAGCATGAGGCGACTCATGGCAGCGTACACGAACGCTTCGCCACTCGCACATAGCCTCTCGTAGTCCTTGCTCATCCTTAGGGAATTAAGGGATCTCGGGTGCGCTGCTGACGAAC
>DATDKO010000101.1:0-9894 GCA_036519935.1 Rubrobacter sp.
TGCCTACAACCGGCTTGTTCGGTGTTGCTATTCGACGTCCTTTCGATGTGTACATCCTTCAGCGGCTCCTCAGGACAGCCTCCGCAAGCGCGTCAGCCACCGGACATCCTACGCCACCAGCAACGTCTTCATGCTCCGCCCGTCTCCGGGTAGTCGCGAGGGGTCCTGTTCACGCCGATGGACTCGGCTTCTTTGTCGTCTAGGCGGATGTGCTTCAAGAGCTTGTTATTCTCTACGTCCTGGGCCTCGCACCAGTAGAAGGCCCTTACCGAGTCAAAAGCGTTCCAGATGTCCTGGACCTCCAGCTCGGGGCAGTCCACACCTGTCTTCTCCTTCACCAACGCTATGATGCGCTGTCGTCGTTCTTCTTTGCTCAAGTAGGCCATGCTTGCCTCCCCTTCTGCTAGCGGCCGACCATCCTACGCCACCGGAACAGCAGCTTGCCGAACACCCCTTCTACGAACTCCGTGAATAGGGCTCAGTCAGTCGGAAATACCGACGTCCTTTCGCGCTACCTCCCAATAGCGGCCGGGGACATCGGGATCTCGATCTTCGTCGTCACGTTCACTCCATTTAACTAGCTCGTCTGCGGCTTCGCGCACCTCTTCCGGCGCTACGAAGGACAAGGCGTTAAAGGTCCTCAGTAATTGCCTGTACGCTTCATCGAGCTTTTGAGGGCTCTCGGGTTCCAACTGCTTGAATGCTTTTTTGGCCTCATCGTGCAGAGTCCAGCGTAACGTGAACTCCGCATAGACCTCACGGCGTACGGCCTCGTCCTCCCGCTTAAACCTGCGCCTGTCCGCGAAGTAGGCGGCAAGGTAGGCGACGCCGCTACCAATGAAGGCACCCAAGATGATGTCTGCTCCCTGGACTAGCTGCCGAGATATGTCCGCCCAAAGATCAGCCACCGCACCCCCTCCGTCGCCAGGGCTTCTGTATGCCCTCCTGAGGCCCTCTACGACACATCTTCCACGACCCCGTGGAACTTCTGGTGACACGAGCGACACAGTACTACGAGATCCTCTGGCCTTTCGTCACCGTAGTTCTCGTAATTGTTGTGGTGGACGTCAAGAGTCGTGTCGCGGCTACCGCAAGTTTGGCATCGGTATCCAGCTCGCGTAAGCGCCTGCGTCCTCTTCACCTTCCACTCACATTGCTCCCTGTACTTGGCTCCCATCTTGTATAGCTGGGCAGCCCTTGCCTGTTGGGCGAGGCGAGCAGTGCGGCACTCCTCATTGTATTGGTGCAGCCGGAGCTCTGTGCACCCCCCGCACAACAAGGCTGTAGACAGCAGCTCCCCACTCTGCAGGTGCGGAGGACCTCTAGTTCTCGCTTGAGGCGGCGCAGGTGCCTGGGATCCTTCGGACAGATCTGCTCCTGGCAGTCGAGGCACCAGAACAGGAAGATCGGCTCCGCTTGGGCGATGGCCCACGCCTCCCGGCCGTTGACTCCGAACGCATGGTCTAGCCAGGAGATCGGGATCTCATCTACCTGCGCGAAGAGGCTTATGAGGTTCGCCCTCAGCTCAAGACTGTCCTCCACAAGCAGTCCCGTAGACACGAGGTGGGTCCACATGGCACCTCTGTTGTCCCTGTACATCCTCCTAGCTGCCTCCAGCATGCCCCGATCAAGCGGCAGCCGAAGTTCCCCTGGCGAGGACCACGCCTTTGGTATAGAGTCATACATACAGCAGGCGATCTCAAGACCCCCAAGAGCCGCCGCAGCGTCCGACTCACCGCCGTCGCCACAGACGCCTTGCGAGGACACCTTGAGCGGCAGTTAGCGGAGATAGAACGGATGGGTTCCCTCTACCAGCCCGGCGGCCTCGTCTTCGCCACGGAGCACGGCACCCTCATCAACCCATCGAACCTCCGTAACCGCTCCTTCAAGCCTCTTCTGAGGCGGGCCGGACTGCCGAACATCTGCTTCCATGACCTCCGGCACACCTGCGCCACCTTGCTGCTCTCGCAAGGCACCCACCCAAAGCTGGTTCAGGAGCTTCTAGGACACGCCACCATTGCCATGACCCTCGACACTTATTCGCACTTCCTGCCGAGCATGGGGGAACAGACCGTGAGGGCGATGGAGGCCGCGCTTTCTTAGAGCAAAGCCGCGTTGCTGCACCGTTGCTGCACAAAGGCCCCGGATGTACTCCGGGGCCCTCATTCGCGTCACCTTTTTTACCTGCAAAACAACGCTTTTTCGATGTGGGCCTGCCTGGACTCGAACCAGGGACCTCTTCCTTATCAGAGAAGCGCTCTAACCGGCTGAGCTACAGGCCCTAAGTAATCGGCGCAACAGATCTTTGCCGCCGGAATAATGTACAACACGGGCAGGCTACTGACAACCTGATTGAACACCGGAGAGGCTGGCAGTAAAATCGACCAGTATAGGAAAACCCCGCGACCTCGCGGAGTGAGAGGAGCATATAGCAAGTGAGCGCCAACGGCTTCACCAAGATGTCCATCTACGGCATGAACATGGACCTCTTTTCCTCCAGCCCGATAGTCATCCTCAAGGTAGAAGATGAGAACCGCTATTTGCCGATCTGGATCGGCCAGGCTGAGGCCCGCTCTATCCTGTTCAAGCTTCAGAACCAGGAGTTCGTCAGGCCTCTGACGCACGACCTCGCCCTCAGCCTCGTCAACGAGCTAGGCGGCTCGATGGAGAGGATTACGGTGACCGAGCTAAGAGACTCTACCTTCTTCGCCACCATAAGGCTCGAGATAGAGGGCAAGACGGTGGAGGTCGACTCTAGGCCTTCTGACGCCATAGCCCTCGCCATCCGGTCGGGTGCCGAGATCTTCGCCTCCGACGAGGTAATAGAGGAGGCCGGCGTCGTCTTCGAGGAGGCGATAGAGGACACCCCCGAGGACGAGGTCGTGGATAAGTTCAAGGACTGGATGAACCAGGTCTCCCCCGAGGATTTCAAGTAGCGGCTCTTCGGGCCGCTACTTCAGGTGTCAGGTTTCAGGGGTTGTCACCGGGGCGGTAGTTATCAGCTCGGAGACCTTGTCCAGAACCTCACTGGTCAACGGCATCTCCCTCCATTCGCCCCTCTTGCTCCCGTCTTCCGGACGCTCCGTCGGAGTCTCCGTCTGCGCGGTACTCGGGGTACGCGCGCAGGAACGCTTCGACCGAGTCGACGTCCCAACCGACGATGACCTCCATCGCGTCCCCGTCGAAGCGCGCCCGGATACGGGCCTCCCTCCTGACGCTACGCCGGACGAACTCCCAGGACGTCTCGGCGGATCTGCGCTCCAGCCTCTCCGTATAGATGAACCGGCCCGTGTTCCGGTCCCTTACCATCAACAGGTCCAACCTCAGCCCTCCGGGGGATCCAACATCGCCAGACGCTCCAACAGCCCAGCCTCTTCCCACGGCCATCGGCCTTCCTCCTCCGGAACCCCGAACGGCGGCGCACTCGCCCACATATTACCCGTTCCGGCTGCCGCGTAGCTTCCGCAGACGAGCGCATGCCCACTCTCGGCCCAGGCGAGCCCCCTTCGATGCACCACCCGCCCTTCCCGCGCCTCGATGCCACCGGTCCTCCAGGCGGCACGGATGTCTAGCCCTCCCGCCGCACCGCCCAGCACCCGCCTCAGCATCCACAGAGCCCTTGCGGCGCGGGCGTCGGCGAAGTTGGCCGCGGCATAAAGCGCCGCGATGAGGTCCTCGGCCTCACCGCTGCCGGCAGGGGCTGCCGGCAGTTCGGGCGCAGCGCCGAAGTCTCCCGACCGAACCCGGCTCAGAATGCGCTCCCTGTGAGTCTCGAGCGCGAGCCGGCCGAGGTCTCCTGCGTCAACCTTGACGAGGAGGGCGAGGGCTCCCTCCTCCAGTCCCACACTCTCCGCGCCCTCGGTGTCGAGGATCTCCGTCACCAACCTGAGCCCGGGTTCCACCCCACCCTCCCACTCGTGCGGAGCAGCGGCGAGCGCCCGGCGGCCGATGGCGTCGGCGTCCCCAGAGCGCACATCCAGAAGCGGCAGGTCCTCTTCTTCGACGAGGCCGTCCTCCGCAGCGGCGCGCGCCCCCCACTCGCAGAGTCTGCCAGCCCCTGACTCGTTCAGGGAAGGCAGGCGTGCGCCGGCCTCGGGAAGCTCCCGCAGGATTCTTTGCATCAGCTCCTGTGGCGGCACTCCGAGGTTCTCGGACTTAGTACCGGCGACGAGGAGCAGGCCACGAAGTGGGACAGAGAGGAGGTCGGGTGCTGCGTGCGTGGCTGAGGCTGCGGCCCATCCGAGACCTTCGGGCGAGGCCGCAGCGTAGACGGGGCTCTTCACGCCGGGGAATCTGGCGACGGGCAGGATGCGTTCGAAGGCCGAGTCGTCGGGGGCGTAGAGAAAGATCTCGGCCTCCTCGCCCTCGCCGCGCCACTCGTACTCCGCAACGTGCTCGGCCAAAGGACGCCCTACTCTACGGAGATCAGGGTTTCCCCCGACCTTACGGTTTGTCCGGCTTCGACGCGGACCTCGGAGACGGTGCCGGCCTTCTGGGAGCGGACCTCGCTCTCCATCTTCATGGCCTCGAGGATGCACACGGGCTCGTCCGCGGCGACCTCCTGCCCCTTCTCCACGAGCACCTTGACGATGGTGCCCTGCATCGGCGCGCGGACCGCACTCTCGCTCGTCGAAGCTCGACGCCTCTCGCCTCGCCTGCGCCGCGGAGGCCCGCCGGTCGCGCCCTCATCCCCGAACACCCTCACCCTGAAGAGCTTCCCGTTAACCTCTACCTCGACCTCACGGGCGCGCTTCTCAGAGGCTCCCCCCGTTTCGCCGATGGTAGCAGGTTGTATCTCTAGTCGCCGCATCCGCTCGGCTATAAAGCCCGTCGTGTAGTTGCCGGAGACGAAAGCCTCGTCGTCGAGGATAGCGCGGTAGAAGGGCAACGTCGTGGAGATACCCTCCACCCTGAACTCCGCGAGCGCCCGCCCCAGGCGCGCCAGGGCCTCCTCTCTGTCGGCGCCGATGACGATGAGCTTGGCGAACAGCGGGTCATAGGACTCAACCACGACGCCTGGACCGCGCAGCGAGGAGTCTACCCTTATCCCTGGACCGCCTGGCTCCTCGTAGGCCGTAACGACGCCAGGACTCGGGGCGAAGTCGTTCGAGGCGTCCTCGGCGTTCAGGCGCACCTCGATGGAGTGGCCACGCCAGGAGATGTCTCGCTGCGAGAAGGGGAGTTCCTCGCCGGCGGCTATTCGGATGCCGGTCTTCACGATATCTATCCCCGTCACCTCTTCGGTTACGGGGTGCTCGACCTGGACGCGGGTGTTCATCTCCAGAAAGTAGAACTCGCCTGTGGTTTCCCCCTCTTCGACCAGAAACTCGACGGTGCCGACGTTGTCGTAGGCGACGGCCTCGGCGGCGGCGAGGGCGGCTTCGCCCATCGCCTCGCGCATCGCCGGGTCTATGGCCGGGGAGGGGCACTCTTCGATGAGCTTCTGGTGTCGGCGTTGGATCGAACAGTCCCTCTCGCCGAGGTGGACCGCGTTCCCGTGCCTGTCCCGCACGACCTGTATCTCAACGTGACGGGGAGCGGAGAGGTACTTCTCGACGTAGACCGAACCGTCCCCGAAGTAAGCCTGTCCCTCTCTGCTCGCCCGCTCGAATGCGCTCCCTGCCTCGGAGGCGTCGCCGGCCACGGCGAAGCCCTTGCCACCGCCCCCCGAGGAGGCCTTCACGGCCACAGGGAAGCCGTGCTCCTCACCGAAGAGGCTGACCTGCTTCGCGGAGCCGATAGAGCCTTTCGTGCCAGGCACCATCGGGACACCGGCCTTCGCCATGATCCTTCGGCTCTCTACCTTGCTCCCCATCGCCTCTATGGCCCTCGGATGAGGACCGATCCAGGCGAGCCCGGCCCCTTCGACAGCCCGCGCGAAAGCCGCGCTTTCGGCCAGGAAGCCGTATCCTGGATGTACCGCCTCGGCCCCGCTCTTTCTCGCGACCTCGATCAGCCTCTCCACGTTCAGGTAGCTCTCCGCCGCAGGCGCCGGGCCGACGTGGTAGGCCTCGTCAGCGAGTCTGGCGTGCAGGGCTTCCCTGTCGGGGTCTGAGTAGACGGCGACGCTAGTTACTCCCATCTCGCGCAGCGCGCGAACGATGCGGACGGAGATCTCACCCCGGTTCGCGATCAGCACCCTGTCGAACATCGGAGCTAGCCCTCCCACCTGGAGTAGGACCACAGGGAGCCATCTGGCTCTATCCCAGGCTCTAGTGCGTGCCCGAGGAGGCCGGCGAGCCGCCACCGGCTACGCTTCAAGATGGCGGTATCTTGTTGCCCTTCTTCAGAGAGCGTCTCCAGCGCGGCCACTATAGCGGCGGCCTCCTCCTCGGTTGGAGGGGGTTCGATCTTCAAAGTGGGATGTTTCCGTGCTTGCGGGGCGGCCTGTCAGGGCGTTTGGTGCGGATCATCTGGAGGGCTTTTATCAGGTACGGCCGCGTCTCACGCGGGTCTATGATGTCGTCTATAAAGCCCATCTCTGCTGCGACCATAGGGTTGTTGAATTGCTCTTCGTAGTTTTCGATGAGCTCCTCGCGTCTCACATCCGGGTCTTCGGCCTCCGAGATCTGGCGCCTGAAGATGACGCCGACGGCCGCTGACGCGCCCATTACCGCGATCTCACCTGTGGGCCATGAGACGTTCACGTCGGCCCCGATGTGCTTGGAGCACATGACGTCGTAGGCCCCGCCATAGGCCTTCCTGGTGATGATCGTCATCTTGGGTACCGTCGCCTCCGAGAAAGCATAGAGCAGCTTCGCCCCGTGACGGATTATGCCCCCCCACTCCTGGTCCGTGCCTGGCAGAAAGCCTGGCACGTCAACGAAGGTAAGAAGCGGGATGTTGAAAGCGTCGCAGAAGCGGACGAACCTGGCGCCCTTCACGCTCGCGTTTATGTCGAGCGTCCCAGCGAGCACGGAAGGCTGGTTCCCTACGACGCCTACCGACCGCCCATCGAGCCTGGCGAAGCCGACGACGAGGTTCTGGGCCCAACCCTCCTGAACCTCGAAGAACTCCCCGTCGTCGATCACGCCTTCTATCGCGCCGCGGATGTCGTAGGGGCGCTGGGGGGAGTCGGGGATCAGACGCGCCAGGTCCTCGTCCATCCGCTCGGGGTCATCGGTCGGCCTGAAGTAAGGGGCGCTCTCCAGGTTGTTCTCGGGCAGGAAGGAGAGCAGGTAGCGAACGTCGTCGAAGCAAGTTTCCTCGTCGGGAGCCGAGAAGTGGGCGACGCCTGATCTGGTATTGTGGGTGGCCGCGCCACCGAGGTCCTCGAAGGAGACGTCCTCGCCCGTGACGCTCTTTATGACGTCGGGGCCCGTGATGAACATGTGGCTCGTCTCCTCCACCATGAAGACGAAGTCCGTGATCGCCGGCGAGTACACCGCGCCCCCCGCGCAGGGACCGACGATGACGGAGATCTGGGGCACCACGCCTGAGGCGAGCACGTTGCGGTGGAAGATATCCGCGTAGCCGGCCAGGGAGACGACACCCTCCTGGATGCGCGCCCCTCCAGAGTCGTTGATCCCGATAATGGGACATCCCGTCGAGATGGCGAGGTCCATGACCTTGCAGATCTTCTGCGCGTAGACTTCGCCCAGAGAACCCCCGAACACGGTGAAGTCCTGGGAAAAGACGCAGACTTTGCGCCCGGAGACTTCGCCGTAGCCCGTGATGACCCCGTCTCCCAGTGGCCTGTTCTCCGCCAGGCCGAAGTTGTAAGAGCGGTGCACCCTGTAGCGGTCCAGGTCGACGAACGTGCCAGCGTCGAGCAAGAGCTCGACGCGCTCGCCGGCCGTCAGCTTGCCGCGTTCGCGCTGCCTCTCGACGGCCTCCTCGGGGGCAGGGTGGGCCGCCGCCTCACGCAGGTGCCCCAGCCCCTCTATCTTGCCTGCTGTCGTATTTTGCCCGAGTCGTTCATCCTGCATGGGCAGGCATTCTAGCACGCAAGGAAATGGGGGTTTCTCGGGGCAGGCGCTCGCAGAGACTCGCCTGAGGCGTCATCATTAGCCGTCACGCCGGGAACCTTTTCGCGCCCGGCGTTGTAGATAGAAGTAGATAGCGACGTCGAGGAGGAGGGCCGTCAACTCGGATGACGCGAAGCTCGCAGAGCGGGCGAAGGGTGGAGACACTGCGGCGTATGAGAAGCTGGTGCGTGGCTACCAGGAGGTGGCCTTCCGTACCGCTTACCTCATCACCGGCGACGCCTCTGAGGCCGAGGAAGCGACCCAGGAGGCTTTCGTGAAGGCTTACCGCGCCCTGGGACGCTTCAGGTCGGGCGCCCGTTTCAGACCCTGGCTGCTCGCGATAGTGGCCAACGAGGCCAAAAACCAGCGCAGGGCGGCCACGCGTCGCGCCGGTCTGTTACTACGGGTGGCGCGGGAAGGCACGCCGGAGAATAGTCCTGCATCGCCCGAAACGGCGGTCCTGGCGGCGGAGCGGCGGGAAGAGTTGCTCGAGGCGCTGCGCGGCCTGCGTGAGGAGGCGAGGTGGGCCATTGCCTGCCGCTACTTCCTGAGGCTCTCCGAAGAGGAGACGGCCGCGATCCTGGGTTGCGCGCGAGGAACCGTCAAGTCACGGCTCTCGCGGGCCATGAAGGGCCTGCGCGCGGAGATTGCGAAGGAGGGAGATGCAGGATAGAGAACTCGAGAGAGAGCTGAGGGAGCTCGGATCTCTAATCGATTACCCTCCGACGCCGAACGTCGCGCGCGCCGCGCGTAACGTGCTCGACGAAGCAACCAACGAACAGTCCCGAAGATTTGGGAGGGCTTTCCCGACTATGCGGTGGGCGGCGGTAGCGGCGGCGTTCGTGCTCGTCGTCGCCGTCCCGACCCTCTCCCCAGGCCTGCGCGCCACGGTCAGCGACTGGTTCGTGGCGGAGCACTTCCAGAGCACCGGTGTCGATGCCGGCTCACCCGAGAGACAGTCGGAGGCAGGCGCACCCGCCGCTGGCGTCTCAAAGAGTGCCACAACCCCGGCGCAGGCTCCACAGTTCTCGGGGGAGCGGATCAGCGTGCGAGAGGCACGGGCCAGAATGGATGGCACGCTCATCCTGCCCCGGACGCCGGAGCTAGGAAAGCCAGAGGAGATCTACACGGTCGGAACCGCAAGTAAGGAAGGCGTCATGCTCGTCTACAAGTACGGCCTTCCGCCACTAGAAGACACCGGGATCCACCTCGTTCTGACCGAGGTCCCAGGCGATCTCGAACCAGCATATCTCACAGGAAGAACCACTGCCGGTTCGAAGTTCGACAGAGTGACCGTGGACGGAAATCCTGCATACTGGAGATCTGCCGGAAACCGCCTCCCCGGCCAAATCCTGCTCTGGGAGCAAGGGGGCGTGGCGCTCCGACTCGAGGCGAACGTGAAGAAGGAGCAGGCGATCCGCATCGCCGAATCGGCGCGCTGATAGAGGGTCACCCTCCCCAACCCTCGCTGGTCAGCATTTCAGCTTGTCAGCTTCTTGTTTGCTGACTGGCTGATGGCTCGTCGTGCCCAAGGCTCATGCCTTGGCACGGTGCAGTGAGATTAGGGAACCGATTGGGGCCAGACACCGTACAGGGAGTAGGTTGGGCAGTAGATGGGCTCTTCGGAGCGAGAGGTGCTCGGCGTGAGATACACGTTCAAGAGAGGTGGATGCCATGAGAGCCATACGTTCAGCATTGGTGGCGAAGTCCCTGGGGGCGAGTGCGCTCGTGCTCCTCATTCTGACCCTCGCGGCGTGCGGGAGCGGCGAGACGAAATCGGGCGGGGGAGGGGGATACACAGCGCGGGAGCCGGCAGGTGTGGACTCAGCTGCCGGGTCTGGAGCAGATCTCGCGCAGTCCTCCGAAGGTGCGGTCAGCGTAACCGAAGATCCTGCCGCGCTCGGAGATTTTGGGCGCAAGATCGTCA